>JACQYL010000032.1 GCA_016208165.1 Deltaproteobacteria bacterium | reverse complement strand
CGCAGTGCGTATTCACGGCGCAATCGTCGACGTCAGATTGCCGACGGCGCGTGACTACCAGTCCGTGTTCGATTTCGGCAAGGGTAAGAAAGCCGCTTACACGGCTCTCGTGTACTTCTTTCTCGGATTGAGCGTGAATATGCGCCTGGACCGCCGGAACGGAGTGGATGACATCTTGTGGGCCGACGAGGTATGTCTGCCTGCGGTCATTGAAGGATTTTTCGAGGGCCTTCGAGCCGGATCGGTCGCCTATGTACCCGTACTGGGACCGATCGAGGACCTGTATTCGTTAATCGAGGGTTTGAGCTCCGAAGATTTCCACCGGGTACTGGACGCGCTCGTGGAGCCCTATTTCGGGGACGATCCCGACGCTCTCGAGGTGATTCAAGGTCGGCTGGAGACCCACGCGCGCGAACTCCACGCAGCTGTTCAGGCTTTCCGAGACTGAGTCCGCCGGTCCGGCGCGCCTGTCGTCAGAAGGCGTTTTTTCGTAATGCGGTCATTTGGACCGGTGGGATTCCAGTTCTTTCAAGAAATCCGGATGCACCTCGAAACCCAGTTCCAGGGCCTTGTCCGCATGCCTTATGGCCTTTGAATACTCGCCGGCCACGTAATAGGCATTGGCCAGATTGTTGTGGGCGAGACCGAAAGAAGGAGCCTTTTCAACCAGTTTTTCACCGACCTCGATGGCCTTGTCCACGTCTCCCTTCTGTAAATAGGCGTTACCGAGGTTGGTCCAGGCCTGGGCGATGTCGGGATTCAGCATGATCGCTTTTTCGAGGGCCTCGATGGCCTCATCCGTCCTTGACATCTGTAGATATGCGAATCCGATGTTCGCGTATCCACGGGCGTACCGGGGCTCGATTCCCACGGCCTTCTTGTTGTATTCGACCACTTTTTCCAGATTGCCCCATCTGAAGTGGATGTACCCCAGATTGACACACCCTTCAAACATGCGTCCGCTGTTGGCTACGGCATTCTCAAAAGCCTCCGCCGCCTCTTCGAGGCGACCCTCCTGGAGCAGTTTAATGCCCACATTGTAGTAGGCGTTGGCGCATTCCGGATTTTCTTTCAGAATGTCTTTCTGTTGTTGTATGAACTGATCCGCATCCTGAGGTTTTCTCATTTTCCGCACCTTTGGTTATGGGTTTGTCGGCCGCGGTTTGCCATGGGAGTCGGCGCGCCAACCTTTGGCGCGACTTCCCTGACAAGACGAAGCCGCTCCCCTTAGCGGGAGGCGGCTTCGTCTCGATAGAGGAAATTCGTACGAAACGGGCCTAGTGGTCTTCGGTTTGACCTCTTCCCTTGAGTCCGTACATGGTGCTGCTGCCCGTGGAGAAATAGATCAGTTTCTCTTCATTCACCAGCGAGGTTGCAGCCTTTTTGATGTCTCTGGTTTTGGCGTCGGGAAGTTTTTCCTTCACGCCTTTTTCCATATCGCTGAAATAGAATTTGCTTTTTTTGCTGCCTTCGGCAAATTCGAGAATCGCGTTTCTGATGTCTTCCATGCGTCTGCTCCTTCGAGAACGGTACGGGACCGTTTCTCAGTCGATGACGTTATTCCCCGTCCACCGCCTCGGTCACCGCCCAGGACGCGTCCGTGTACTTGAACTGGGTTGACGTGCGAAACGTGTCGTAGGCCAGCCGGTAGTCGTCGATCAGGTGATCGCTGAACGGAAGATCGCATTTCTCGAAGAAACGTTCCCAGCCGATACGTTCGGCCCAGTCGCCGATGCGTTCGTATTTGTTGGCGCTGGCGGCGTAAGCCTCGAGGATCTTCTTCACGGATTCGCATACTTCGGGAAACCGTGGAAAGTTGTTGGGCAACGCCGGGATGACGACCTTCGAGAATCTGGGCGGATGGATACGGTTTGAGATCTTACCGCCGGCTAATATTGTCACACAGTCGCCATCCTTGTCCGACAGCGGGAGCGCCATGCACATGGTGTAGCAATTACCGCAGAACATGCAGCGGGTTTCTTTGATCTTTACCGCTTTCTTCCCGGCTTCGGTTTTGGAGGGAGAAATGGCCGCCGTCGGGCAAGCCGCGATGACGAGCGGAATTTCGCAGACTTTCTCCAGAACTTCTTCGTCCACAATGGGAGGTTTTCTGTGGTAACCGAGAAGGGCGATGTCCGAGCAATGCACGGCGCCGCACATATTCAAGCAGCAGGCCATGGACACGCGGACCTGGGCCGGCAACGTCATGCTGGTGAAGTAATCGAAAAGATCGTCCAATACGGCTTTCACCATGGAGGAAGCATCCGTGGCCGGCGTGTGGCAATGGAGGTATCCCTGGGTATGAACGATGTTGGTGAGACCCGCGCCGGTGCCGCCGATGGGGAACTTGAAGCTGCCGCTCACATGTTTTCGGCTCCACAGGTCCTTCTTCAGGGCCTCGGCCTTTTCAAGGCTGTCAACCATGAATTCGATGTTGTTTCGGGTGGTGAAGCGGAGGTGGCCGCCGCAGTGCTTGTCCGCGATGTCGCAGATTTCACGCACGTGCTCGACGGTCATGAAGCGCGAACCGCCCACGCGTACGGTAAATACCTTGTCGCCGCTTTCAGCCACATGGACGAGCACCCCGGGTTCCAGGATCTCATGGTATTTCCACTTGCCGTAGTTTTCTTGAATAACGGGAGGAAAAAACTGCCAGTAGTGACGCGGCCCCAAGTCGGTGATCCGATTTTCCATCGGTTTCGCAGGATTATACAGTCCGATTCTTTCAGTGGATAGTCCCATATTTAATATACCTCCTCTGCGAATCTATCTCGCGTGCCTGGATCGATAGTCTTGGATGTCTCGCTGCCAACCGCCGGGAACGTCTTCTTCTTTCCAGAAGATATAGGGGTTGCTTCGAGGTTCTTTAACCATTTGCGGCATGGCCGGAATCCCCAGGACTTGAATAAACTTGGGCAGGCCTTGACGCTGAATCAGTTCGCCGAGACGTTCGCGGTTTTTTCCTTCTTCCATCCACCAGTCCCAGACCTTTTCGATGAACGCTTTGATGTTGTCGTAGGGTGGTTCCGCTTTCATGAAAGGAATGGTCAGGACCGCCATTTGGGCGCCCTCGAGGATGGGGGCTTTGGCTCCGCAAAGGATGCTGACGCCGGTGTCCACACCGGGTCTCAGAGCCTGGGGCATGACGTTGATGCAGTGCATGCAACGGGTGCATTCCTTGTCGTCAATCATGAGCTTGCCGCCTTCCAGCCACATGCACCCGGTGGGACACAGATCGATGACCTCTTTCCGGATGTCGAACGCTCCCCAGTCCCTGCCCCTGTGAGCGCCGGCGTTGGGGATGATTTCGCCTCCCATGTAGGCGCTGACTGCTTTCTGATCGATCCGGATGTTGTCTTTCCAGGTGCCGATGAACGACAGGTCGGAACGCGCAATGGAGGCCACGCAGCCGTTGGGGCAACCATCGAACTTGAATTTGAACTTGTACGGGAACGCGGGACGATGCAACTCATCCTGATAATGGTGCGTCAGATCGTAGCAGAGTTCCTGGGTGTCGTAGCAGGCCCACTCGCAGCGCGCCTTGCCGATGCAGCAGGAGGGCGTACGTAAATTGGATCCGGAACCGCCGAGGTCTTGCTGCATTACGTGCGTCAGCTCGTAAAAGATAGGCTCGAGCTGTTCGGTAAAGGTTCCGAGGAAAATGATGTCGCCGGTGGAACCGTGCAGGTTCATCATGCCGCTTCCCCGATATTCCCAGAGGTCGCAAAGGCTTCTGAGATAATCGGTATTGTAGAACTTGCTGGCTGGCTGGTTCACGCGCACTGTATGAAAATGAGCAATCGAAGGAAACTTGACCTGCAGGTCCGAGTACCTTCCAATAACACCGCCGCCGTAGCCGAATACGCCGACGATTCCGCCGTGTTTCCAGTGGGTCTCACCATCTTTGAAAGAGAGTTCCAACTGGCCGAGCATGTCTTCCACTACGTCCCGCTCGATCATCATGCGATCCGCGGCCAGCTTCCTTCTATGAAGAGCCTCTCGTTTGGCGTCGGCCACGAAACTCGGCCACGGTCCCGACTCCAGATCTTCGCACATGGGGATGTCGTGTTTGATCTTGAAGTTCTTGAGCTCTTTCTCTGTGTAGTTTTTCAACTCTGCGTCGGAGTAGATGCGTAGCTCATCGTACTTCAACTCTTTTTGGGGTTCTTGAGGTTCAAATGCCATCAGCTATGCCTCCTTGTGTGAATAGTCATCTGCCTTCTATATTGAATCATTGCTGAAATCGAATAGACAATCGCTGGATGAATCCAGGTTCACCTCCTCCCTTGACCCGGTAAGATCCTTGAAGTCGTGTTGAAATATCGTGTCGGACGGTGCAAACACCTCATCCACCGTTTCTTTTCGGCAAACGGAAAAAAAGGCGTAAGTGCTTGTGAAGATTATAATTTGTCAATTTTTCAAGCACTTAGACATGGCTTTATACTCGTAAAAGCGTTCGTTTGTCAACACAAAATCTGGAAAATGGAGCCACTCATGGATATTCGAGGGTGTACAGAAAAATAGAATGGCTTCGGGTGTCGGATCGAAGAGCATAGGTCTTTTTGCCGATTTTAAAAACCGGTTCCGCCTCTTTAAAAAACGTGGCCGCCGAGATAAAGCCGCTGACCGCAAGGACGACTTTGCCGTCCGGCTTCAAATGCGCTTTCAGAAATTCGATCAGAAGACCGTAGCTGCCGTCCGTGTAAAGGACGTCCGAGCCGAATATCATGTCGAACCTCCGTTCCAAGCGGTCCGACCCCCAATCCAGGCGGACGATCCTGGTGTCTTCGAGGCCGTTCAAAGCGGCGTTGGCTCGGGCAAAGGCCAACGCATCTTCATTGATGTCCGTAAGGATCGTATCGTGGCCGAACGCCGACGCAAACAATCCCGCCACTCCCATGCCGCATCCGATTTCCAGCATCGACGCGTCCGATTTCACGGGAAGCATCGAGAGCAAATGGGCCAACAAGACGGAGCTTTCCCATATTTTAGCCCAAAAAGGCCGCTCGCCCTCCCCTTTTTTCCCAGGTTTGAGCAGTTCCCCAATAACGGCGTCCATGTTCCGGATTTGCAGAAACGTCAAGCTCTTATCTGCGACTCGGATATCCGTGGTCGTCGTTTCGTATTTGGAGGGAAGAACGGGGTGTGAAACCATGTTTTTCATAGCCTCTGCGTATATATTAGAGGAATGTGAAAATCGTCTCCGTTAGCCGCGACGCGCATTCGGTGCTTGTGTCGAGGCCATTGGGCATACGCCCCGTTCCTTCGGTAAATCCTGCCTTACGGGGGCGCACGAAAGAGCGCGGACAGGTCCGTCTGTTCGAATGGAAACACGGGCAGGAATTCCAGAAAGCTGTCGATAGGGAGTTTCGAGACGCTGTTCCGGCGAGGGCCACCGTGTTACGCAGGTCTAAAGAGGACGTCAGGGCAGGACGCAACATCGCCGTTTACGGCAGCCGATGGGGGCTTGTTTTGCTCATGTGTCATTGTTCTCGCCGGTGTCGAGTACGTCTTCCGCTGAATTTCCTCTTTACTCCCGGTCACCATATCTATAAGGCAAACAGAAAACAACACGAAAATCGATGCAAGAAAGCGGACGCACACCGGATGGGTCGGGCGTCGAAGCGGATAGTAACGCGGCGGATAGGCGCTATTGTCTCACTTCCTTGCGGAGCCGCCCGGTTTTGCCTCCGGAAGTGATGGAACGTCCGGACGGATCGGTAGTGTAGCCGGGCCGGCGGGATGTTTTTTGCAGGAAGGGCGGCGGGACAAGGATTTTATTTCCTATACAGACTGTTATCTATACATATTGGTGTTTACCTAGGAATTGGAACCGAAGGCCCAACACCGGATCCGGAACCACACGTTTTTGACGGGCATTCCATCGATGGGATGCGGCGATGATACCGGTTGGCTGGAAAACCGATCCAGGGCCCGGCTTTCGGACCCGGTCGACACTTCGAGGTTTTCTTAGCATGCGATCGCTTGAATGGTAAAAATGCCGGGGGCGCCCGTGCGGCTTCAAGCTCCCAACTCGGATTTAGTCTTGACAAAGAAAGACAACATGTTTTAAAAGTGACTTCCAAATGGCAGCCTTGGACTGAGGAAGCCTTTTCTTGTCTAATATCAAATGGTTATAAAACAGAACGGCCGATGATAGAGGCTCTGCGGATCGTTGTGCCGAGGGGTTTTGTAATATTTTTCACGCAATAGGCAGGTTGCTGATGGCGATAAAGGTTTATGTATAAGTGATAGAAGTACTTTTAGCGGACAAGCGAAGAAAGTCCAGAATTCTGGATACATGGTTCGAAGACATTCTTAAAAGCTACCCCGATCAGACGGCAAAGATTTTCAAGACGAAGAAGAATCGTTTCGCCAATCCCGTGGGTGTCATCTTATCCGAGGAGATAGGGGCCATCTACGATGGATTGATCGAGGGGGCCGAAATTCAGGAACTGTCGCGTTTCCTTGACAACATTATTCGGGTCAGAGCTGTGCAGGATTTCACAGCTTCCAATGCGGTACGGTTCGTTTTTCTGCTCAAAGGGATCCTCCGCGGAGAATTAGCGGCGGAGATCAACAGCGGGCAAGTCTCGGCCCAGGAGTTGTTCGAACTCGAGACGAGGATCGACGGAGTAGCCTTGCTGGCCTTCGACATTTACATGAGATGCCGGGAGAAACTGTACGATCTCCGAGCTAACGAACTGAAGAATCGAACCTTCAGACTTCTCCAACGGGCCAATCTGATCGTTGATCTCGAACTGAAAAAGGAAGCTGAAACAGATGCTGAACAAGATTAGGTGCATTGTCGGGGTTATAGTTAAATTTTAAGCGAGGTATGATTCAATGAACTTCCTTTTTTCGATGTCGGTTGCGTTGATAGCGGTTACCGCGCTTGTTTTGATCCCCCTCGTCGGAGTCTACGCGGTTGATCTGCGTGTACTCTTCGGAGTGATCATACCCTACGCGGCCATTCTGCTGTTTTTTGGGGGAATGGTCTGGCGGGTGATCAAATGGGGGCGCTCACCGGTTCCGTTCCGCATTCCCACCACTTGCGGCCAACAGAAAACGCTACCCTGGATCAAATGGAACAAAGTGGAAAATCCGTGCACCAAGGGAGGCGTCATTATCAGGATGCTGTTCGAGGTGCTCCTGTTCCGGTCGCTTTTTAGAAATACGCAACTGGACTACAGGCAGGAAGGCCCGAGGGCGATCTACGGGTCGGAAAAGTTTCTGTGGCTGGCGGCGATTGCATTCCACTATTGTTTTCTGGTGATCTTTTTGAGGCACTTCCGACTTTTTCTCGAAAACGTTCCGTTTTTTGTACCTTGGCTGGAACGGGTGGACGGATGGCTCGAGGTCGGGGTTCCGGGTCTCTATATGACCGATCTGATTATTCTGGGCGCACTAGGCTGGCTCTTCGTTCGGAGAGTGATCATCCCGCAGATAAGGTATATCTCGCTTCCGGCCGACTATTTCCCGCTGTTGCTGATCGTGGGTATCGTGATTTCGGGAATACTCATGCGATATTTTCTACGAGTGGACGTGGTCGGGATCAAGGAATTCGTGGTGAGCCTTTTCAGTTTGAAGCCCAAGATCAATGAAGGCATCGGCACGATCTTCTATGTGCACTTATTTCTTGTCAGCGCGCTGATCGCATACTTCCCCTTCAGCAAGCTTGTTCATTTAGGGGGTGTGTTTCTCAGTCCAACCAGGAATCTTCCCAACGATTCTCGTATCCGCAGGCACGTGAATCCCTGGAATTACCCCGTCAAGGTCCATGGCTACGCTGCTTATGAGGACGAGTTCAGGGAAAAAATGATTGAAGCCGGATTACCAGTAGAAAAGGAGTCGTAATGGCCGTTAAAACGCCAAAGCCCACTGAACTGGCCCAAATCGAACACAGTCCGTCGTTTACGGGTTGGATGGACGTTCCGGTGCAGTTTCGTGAGGGCGTATATTGTCACGCGGGAAAACCCAAGAATTTGGAGGCCGTCGGACTTCCAAATCCGCGTGAATGGGCGGTTCCGGACGAAGACTGGGCGTTACCCAGCGATTGGATGGAAATCGTCCGACAAGGATTCAAGGATCGTCTCGATCGTTACCGAAGCTTTCACGTGTTCATGGATATTTGTGTGAGATGTGGGGCTTGCGCGGACAAGTGCCACTTCTTCATCGGATCCGGCGATCCGAAAAACATGCCCGTGCTGAGAGCGGAACTCATCCGATCCATCTATCGCGGTGAATTCACTACGGCCGGCAGGATTCTGGGAAAGCTGGCCGGCGGGAGAAAACTCACGGTCGACGTCTTGAAGGAATGGTGGTACTACCTTTTTCAGTGCACCGAGTGCCGTCGTTGTTCCGTGTTTTGTCCGTATGGGATCGATACGGCTGAAGTCACGATCATCGGGAGAGAGTTGCTCAATCTTATCGGTTTGAATACGGACTGGATTTCCGCGCCGGTAGCCAACTGCTACCGGACGGGAAACCATCTTGGAATTCAGCCGCATGCGTTCAAGGATATGATCGATTTCTTCGTGGATGAAATCGAGGGTGTAACGGGCGTGCGAGTTTCTCCCACTTTCAACAGAAAAGGGGCCGAGCTCCTGTTCGTTACGCCTTCCGGGGATGTGTTTGCCGACCCGGGCACGTATACCTGCATGGGCTACCTTATGCTTTTCCACGCCCTGGATCTGGACTACACATGGAGCACGTATGCCTCCGAAGGCGGAAACTTCGGCCTCTTTACGTCCCACGAGATGATGAAAAGGCTCAACGCCAAGATGTATCTGGAAGCCAAGCGGCTTGGCGTAAAATGGATTCTTGGCGGGGAATGCGGCCACATGTGGCGGGTCATCAATCAATATATGGACACCATGAACGGGCCGGCGGACTTCTTGGAGGTCCCGGTATCGCCTCTTACCGGAACGAAATTCCATCAGGCCGCGTCCACCAAGGTGGTCCATATTGCGGAATTTACCGCGGACTTGATCAAGAACGGCAAGCTGGCTCTGGACCCGAGTAGAAACGATGATCTGGTGGTGACCTGGCATGACTCGTGTAACACGGCCCGCGGCATGGGATTCTTCGAAGAACCGCGATACGTGCTCAAGAACGTGGTGAATCATTTCTACGAAATGCCCGAAAACACCATACGGGAGCAGACCTTCTGTTGCGGGAGCGGCTCCGGTCTCAATGCCGGGGAAAACATGGAAATACGCATGAGAGGGGGCTTTCCGAGAGCGAACGCGGCCAAATACGTTCATGAAAAACATGGTGTCAACATGATGAGTTGCATCTGCGCCATCGACCGCGCCGTGTTGACCGCCTCGATGCAGTACTGGGTTCCTGAAGTGGGGGTATGCGGCCTCCACGAACTCGTGGCCAACGCCCTGATCATGCCTGGAGAGAAAGAGCGGACCCTGAACCTTCGCGGTGAACCTCTCCCCGGAGTAGAGGAGGAAGAGGATGTATAATTCAGTCAAGATTATCATCGGTCTCATTATCTTCGTCGGTCTCATGGCGTATCCAATTTGGTCCAGTATCGGAAAGCCCGGGCCTGCGCCGGAACTGGTACTGACCGAAAAGGCCAAGCAGGCAAAGGTTTGCATTGAGGCGACTCCATGGATGAAAGAGTCGCACATGCAGTTGCTGGATAATTGGCGGAACAAAGTTGTCCGAGAGAAGAACAGGCTCTATACCAACGCTCAAGGACAGGCCTACAACATGAGCCTGACGAACACATGCCTTGACTGCCACTCGAACAAGGACACATTTTGCGACCGATGCCACAACTACACGTCGGTAAGACCGTACTGTTGGGACTGCCATAATGTGCCAAAGGGGAAGAGTGATGAACGAAGACCGTAGGAGTTTTTTGAAGTTAGCCGGTCTGTGCGCTCTGGGGGTTGGAGCCAAACCGGTAACAGACGCCATGGCAGGCTCCGGCCAATCCCCCTACTCATCGAAGCCGAGGGCCCTGCAGGCGAAACGATGGGGCATGGTCGTCGATGTGAAAACATGCCAGGAGAAGATCGCAAAGGACCAGTGCAGAGACTGCATTGCCGCCTGTCACATTACGCACAATGTCCCGGAAATTGAGGGCGCGAAAGAGGAAATCAAGTGGATCTGGCAGACGCCTTATGAGCACGCATTTCCAGGCCAGGTCGACGAGTTCGCTCAATTGACGGGGACCCCTTTCATGGTTCTCTGCAATCATTGCGATAATCCACCCTGCGTGCGGGTCTGCCCTACCAAGGCGACCTTCAAGCGGGAAGACGGCGTCGTGATGATGGATTTTCATCGATGCATCGGCTGCCGATACTGCATGGCCGCATGCCCGTTCGGAGCCCGAAGCTTCAACTTTCAAGACCCGCGACCCTTTATAAAAGAGGTTCGTACCGAGTTTCCGACCAGGATGAGAGGCGTAGTGGAAAAGTGCAATTTCTGCGCGGAACGGCTGGCGGATGGTTTGCAGCCTGCCTGTGTGGAAGCCTGCAAACCCAAGGCGCTGATCTTTGGAGACCTTGAGGATCCGGATTCCGACGTCAGAAGGGCGCTTCGCGGTAAGTACGCCATCCGGCGCAAAACCTTTCTTGGCACACGTCCATCCGTGCTTTATCTAGTGTGAGGTCGAGATGTTAGAGAAAGCGATATTCGTTCAAAGTCGAAGGTACTGGCTGTGGGTTTTGGCGCTTTTGGTCGTAATCGGAGCCGCCTTCGCCACTTGGTATTGGCAGTTCAAGGTAGGTCTCACCATTACGGGAATGAGCAGAGACGTATCATGGGGCTTTTACATTGCTCAATTCACCTTTCTGGTGGGTGTCGCCGCATCGGCTGTGATGCTGGTTCTGCCTTACTATCTCCATAATTATAAAGTTTTCGGCAGGATTACGATCCTCGGAGAGTTCCTGGCGGTAGCCGCGGTGACCATGTGCGTGTTGTTCATCGTCACGGACTTGGGCCGCCCCGACCGGGGTCTCAACGTGATGCTGCATCCAACGCCTAATTCCGTGCTGTTTTGGGACTTCGTGGTGCTGTCCGGCTATCTGATCCTGAATATCTTGGTCGGATGGGTGGTGCTCACGGCTGAGCGGAAAGAAGTGGGGCCGCCCAAGTGGATCAAGCCCTTCATCTATTTGTCGATTCCATGGGCCGTCAGCATTCATACGGTTACCGCCTTCTTGTAGGCGGGCCTTCCCGGCAGAGGATATTGGCTTACCGCCATTATGGCGGCTCGCTTTCTGTCTTCCGCTTTTGCCGCCGGCCCGGCTTTTCTGGTGATCCTGTGCCTGGTTCTTCGAAAACTGACCAGGTTCGAACCGGGAAAGGAAGCCATTCAGACTCTGGGCACCATTGTGACCTACGCGATTATTCTGAATGTGTTTTTCTTTTTTCTGGAAGTTTTTACCGTGGGGTATAGTCAGATTCCGGATCACTTGGATCATTTCAGGTATCTCTTTTTCGGCCTGCATGGACATAGCACGTACGTTCCGTGGATGTGGGCGTCATTCATCATTGCGTTCACGGCCATCGGCGTTCTGTTGAGACGAAAGGCTCGTAGTAGGGAGGGAGTGCTCGCAGTGGGATGTGCTTTGGTGTTTATCGCCACCTGGATCGACAAAGGTCTGGGCATGATCGCCGGCGGATTTACGCCTAACCCGTTGCACGAGGTATACGAATACGTGCCGACACCTCCTGAGCTGTTAATATCCTTGGGTGTTTGGGCCATGGGGTTATTGATTCTAACGGTTCTGTACCGTATTGCGGTGTCGGTGAAGAAAGAGGTGGAGGCCTAAGCGTCCGTATCGCGTGAATAGTTCGAGACGTTTGAGGGAGCATGATGGATGCGCTCCTGATGGCATTTAGGTGTTGAAAGAGCATACTGGATGGCTTAATAAGTTTACCCTAGATTGCGCCACTGAGGCGAATTGCGGAAACGTTTTGTTCGGGTGGAACTTAGCTCAGCTATCCCGCAAGTACTAATTTAGTCAATCTTGTTCCAGCCAGAGCAAGATCAATCCAAGGAGGTTCAATATGAGCTACATGGTGGAAGTGGATCCGGATAAGTGCATCGGCGACGAAGAGTGCGTGGAAGTCTGTCCTGTCGACGTGTACGAAATGCAAGGCGGGAAGGCGGTTCCTGTAAACATGGAAGAATGTCTCGGATGCGAAAGCTGCATCGAAGTCTGTGAACAGGACGCGATCACGGTTACGGAGCAGTAAGAGGTTCCGGCCTCGGAGTACCTGAAGCAGAGAGCCTGCGCGCGACAGCGTGCAGGCTCTCTGCTTTATGGGTCGCCTCAGAGCAAGGCTACTCTTTAACGTGACATTCAGTGCATTTGACTGGAGCTTTCTTGCCTTCCTTCACGGCATCTTTATGGCATGACTGGCAATTCTTGTGTAACGCGTTGCGCAGGTCCAAGACGTTCTTGGCCTTGGCCTCCTCTTTATTGGGGGAGTGGCATTCGATGCATTTCTGTACCGGATCCCCCTGCTGCCAGACGTTCTTTCCGTCTTTCATGACGTGATGACATTCTGTGCAAGCAACCTTGTAGTCGTCGTGGTGCTTCTTATGAGAGAGATCCACCGGAGTCTTGATGGCCTTCTCAAACTTATCGCGGTAATCGATCTTGAATTGGTCCGGAACTTCCTGGGCCGCGTAGGCGATACCGATCACCGCGCACACGAACAAGACCAGCACCAGCACCAGAGTGGTACGATTGACGTGTTTCATCTGCAATTTCACCTCCTTTCCGCTATGATACGATATGTGAACGCTGATTAAAAGCGGTTGTTACAGGGGGACAGCCGACGGGTCCTGTGGTAGGATGGTTCGTCAGCAGGGTGGATTGAAACGAGTTTGTCAGGGAGAGGATCGGGGAAACGATTCGAAACGGTCGATCGGCGTTTTTCGTATGCCCTCTGAGATGTCATTCGAAGCATTGCACTGTGGGCTCCCGCACGATCACTGACTTGTATTCCCTTAGTCGCCAAGGGCATACGATATCTGGTAAAAATATCAGATTGAGGATGGAAGTCAAGAAGATTTCTGTGTCGACGGAGCGCAAGTTGTTGAACTCTCATTCGGTTTTTCTTAGAATCCAGTATCATCTTCGGAGATTATGTGTCTGAACAGATAAGAGAGAGCTGTCAGTCCGCAAGCATCGGGAACCATGACCAATGGAAAAGAAACTGAAAAAGACGGGCTATGAGAAGCCCAAACAAGGGGGAGACCTTCCCAAGTGGCGGCAAGAGGACTGGGTGGCCAACCGGCTGAGGGCCAGGAAAAGGAAGACGAGAATGGGGATCGTGAGTGTAGGCGTCTTTCTCGTTCTGGCGTACCTTGGCGCCGCTTTCCTGGTCCGGATGTTCCCTTTTGATGTCCGTCAGGAACTCGGACTGAACGCCGTTCTGTTCGAGGTCAACGGGGTTTCCGTGAGCGTTGAACCCGGTCAAACGCTTGAGGTGAACAATTCGGATACCGTCAAACTGGTTCGAATCGATTCAAACGCTGTTTTCGATTGGAGCCTCGATTTTACCTCGGAGGTTTTTTCCAGGGAAGCCTTACTGAATGGGAGCAGGGTCGATGAAGCGCTCGGGGAGAGTTCCTGGATGCTGGAAGGCACAAAGCCCATCCAGATGGTCTATCGTGGCGACGTTATCGGTCAGGTGAACGTTAAGGTGGTCGGGGATGAGAAGTACTGGTGGCTGAGATCTCAGCGCTCAGCGGACCCGGCGGAGAAGATCCTGATGCTTGAAAAGGCCCTCTCGTTGAATTCCTCGTCCGTCTCGACACGCGAATCGCTTGCGGATTTATATGAAAAGACCGGAAATTGGCGAAAGGCGGCGGAGTTCTATGAGTGGATCGCGGAGAGAGACACCCGTCCCATATGGTTGAACAAGATGGTGGAGCTGTATCGCGGCAATGGTGACCTGAAATCCCAGGCGCAAGCGTTCGAACGCGCCGTGGCCATCAATCCTGATGCAAAATATTTGGTATTGACGGCGCAGGCGTTCGAGGAATTGAAGAACTCAGAGAAAGCCGTTCCCTACTACGAGAAGGCGGTCCCGTCGCTTCAAGGTGCGGAGCGTGCCGCCGTTCTGAAAAAACTGGGATACTATTATGTTGAAAAGAAGGAACTGAAGAAAGCGGTTCAAATGTATGAACAGGCGTCAAAGCTGGATCCGGAAGATCCCAATGTGTTTTTCAACCTGGGCGAGCTTTACCACCGCATGGGGGAAACGGATGCTTCGATCAACGCGTTGGAAAAAGCGAATTCGCTGCGAGCGGACGACCGGGAGACGATTATTTTATTGGTGAGCAGCTACGAGAAGAAAGGGGATTACCGAGGGTTGGTGCCTCACTTGGAGAAGCTGATTCAAGAAACGCCCGAGGATATCGACCTTATGCTTAAACTCGCATCGGCGCACGAAAAACTGGGCGACACCACCGGCGCCCTTTCGGCCTACGAAGTGATCGCCAAATTAGCTCCTGAAAATCCGGAGGTGCTCTATAATCTGGGGCGTCTGTACTTTATGCGGAGAAATTACAGGAAGAGCGAGGAGGCCCTCATGCGGGCATTGGCGCTGGACCCGGATCATCCGAAAGCGAATTCCTATCTGTTCGATATATATAAGCGCACCGGTCGAAGAGACAAAGCCATTTCGACGGCCGAGCGGCAACTTGAGATCGATCCGCGAGATCGTCCCGTTTACGATTATCTGTTTCGTGAGCTGAAAGACGAACGTCCGGAGGCCTTGAAGGTGGTTTTGACCGAAGGCGTTGAGGCTTTGCCGGGCGACGGTCGATTGAGGGAGTATCTCGGCGTGGTGTATTTGAAGGAGCAGAACATAGCCTATGCCACTATTCAGTTTGAACATGCCAGTGAACTCCATCCCCAGGACGTGTCCATACTTTATCAACTGGCCAAGTTGTATGAGAGGACGGGCCAATTGGATCTGTCGCTTAAGTTTTATCAGAGAGTGATCGACATTGACGAAGGCTATCGTGACGCCGAGCAGTCTTTTTTGCGGCTGAGATACAGCCGCATCAAGAAGTCGGATCAAGACGGGAAAGGCGCTCCCGGGACCTGAGGATGGCCGGTCATAAACCTTTTGTCGGCAGAAGCGTCTCTTACTACGGGTAAGAAAAAAGAAATTGACATTCAGGGCAATAATTGCTACTCAGAAACCGCGCGGGTATAGCTCAGTTGGTAGAGTACAAGCTTCCCAAGCTTGGTGTCGCGGGTTCGAATCCCGTTGCCCGCTCCATCTCTTGTTGAGGTCACGCTGCGTTGAAAGTGGGCGTGTCTACTTCGATTAGTAGATGATTCCATAAATCATCCGCGTGTTCTGCTAACTCGAAGTGGGTTATAATACCCGCTTTTTTTATTTTTGAGCGGACTATGACGAGCGCACGAGAGAAATGGGTGCTGGACCAGGTCGCTTCCCTAGTGGGACCGGTTATAGAGGAAGAAGGGTATGCGCTGGTTGATGTTACGTACAGACGCGAGCCCGTCGGCTGGGTCCTGCGGGCTTACGTGGACCGGGAAGGTGGAATCACGGTGGGTGAGTGTGCTCAAATTAGTCGAAGAATCGGCGACCTAATCGAAGCCAAGAATTTGATAGAACAAAGTTATACGCTTGAAGTCTCTTCTCCGGGATTGGACCGCCTTTTGAAACAAGATCGAGATTTCAAGTGGGCTGTAGGAAAGAAAGTGCGTGTTCTGAAAAAACACCCGGAGAAAGGCCAACGGGATCTAATTGGCAGGCTCGTGCATTATAGCGGAGATTCGGTAACTATCGATCAGGATGGTGAAGTCATGATCGTGCCTATAGAAGAGATCGCCAAGGCTAGTATCTTTGTTGAAATTTAGGAAAGGGTACTCGTGCCATGACCACGGATCTAAAAAGAACCATCGACCAAATCAGCCGTGACAAAGGAATCGATCGCAACATTCTGGTCAACACGCTCGAGGAGGCCATTCGATCAGCGGCTCGGAAGAAGTTCGGCCACAAATACGATCTGGAAGTTGCATTTAATGAAGATATTGGAGAGGTGGAAGTCTTCCAATTCAAGGAAGTAGTGGAGAACGTAACCAAGCCTGAACTCGAAGTAGGTCTGGAAGAGGCGCGGAAACTCGATCCGGAATGTGAGATCGGCGACAGCATCGGGACCAAGGTCGAAATGGCTGAATTCGGTCGAATAGCCGCACAATCCGCCAAACAGGTTATCATTCAACGCATGAAAGATGCCGAGCGCGAGATTGTTTATGAGGATTTCAAGGATCGCAGGCGTGAAGTCATCAACGGTATAGTCCAGAGGCTTGACCGGGCCGGAGTGGTCGTCAATTTGGGGCGGGCCGAGGCGTTGCTGCCCTATCACGAGCAAATTCCTCGTGAGACATACAGGCAAGGCGATCGAATTCGAGCCTACGTTCTGGAAGTAGATCGAAGTGGAAGGGGACCACAGATTGTGCTGTCCCGCAGTCACCCCGACTTCTTAAGAGCCCTTTTTGAAATCGAGGTCCCTGAAGTTGCCGAAGGGATAGTGAAGATCACGAGCGTAGCCCGAGAACCCGGGAGCCGATCCAAGATTGCCGTATCGACAGAGGACAGCGATATCGATCCAGTGGGAGCATGCGTTGGAATGAGAGGGTCGAGAGTTCAGGCCGTGGTACAGGAACTCCGTGGGGAGAAAATCGACATTGTGCTCTGGAATCCGGACCCGGCTCGTTTCATCTGCAATGCCTTGGCGCCCGCCGAAGTCACGAGAGTGGTTATTGACGAAGGCAACAGAGTGATGGAGGTCATCGTTCCGGACGATCAGCTATCCTTGGCCATAGGAAAACGCGGTCAAAACGTGCGGCTCGCCTCTAAATTAAGCAACTGGAAGATCGACGTTACGAGCGAGAGCAAGTACTCCAAAATCCTTCGAGAGGGATTCGAGTCCTTGTTGCGATTGGAGGGAGCAGGAGATGTTGCGGCCGAAGTGCTTCTTGAACATGGGTTCTCTTCCGCCGAGGATGTGGCGCGAAGTTCGGAGGCTGAATTGATGCAGCTTCCGGGTCTTACGGTGGAGAAGGCCAAAAAGATCATTGAGTCGGCGCGCCAACTGCTTCTTGCGGGTGCTCCATCCGAAACAGGCGTGACGTCCGATTCCGAGGTCGAGGGGGAGGAAAAGGAATCGGATGTCTCCTAAGAGAGATTTTCCTGTTCGGATGTGCATCGCTTGCCGGAGAAGGAAGAGCCGCGATGAGCTGCGGCGTTTCGTATGTCTGCAAGGGAATCGCGTGGAGTGGGATGTTAAGAAAGTTCTTCCCGGCCGCGGTGCTTATGTGTGCCCTGATCGGGCCTGCCTTGATCATGCGGTCCGGAGGCAGCTTTTTGAACGAAGTTTCGGGGTGTGCGTCGATGCTTCGGATATACCAGAGAGGATCGACTTAGGGGGTTTTCTAGATGCCAAAAACCAGAGTGTACGAGTTGGCTAAAGAACTGGGCATAGAGAGCAAAGAATTCCTGGACCGGCTTATTGCCGCCGGAATCGATGTATCGAGCCACATGAGCGCCATCGAAGAAAAAGATGTCGAGCGTGTGCGGAAGGAATTCGGTGATAACGAGCCCGAGGTTGTTGAGGAAAAGCGAGTGGCCGACCGAATCATCCGGCGTCGCAGGAAGGCGGTCGTGACGTCTCCACCATCCGGGGCTGAGACGATGCCCTCGGAAGGGGAGGTGGAAATCCCGGAACCCCCCGAGTTCCAAACTGAAGAGGGACCGGCTATACCCCTCGCTATGCCGGCTGAAGGAGGTGTTCCCGAGCCGCCCTCCGAGCCTGCTGTACCAACAGCACCCTACGTGGAGAAAATATCCGCCGGTGAAGTCGAGATCGCCGGGGAGAAGAGTCGTGAAGCTGCCGAGAAGGCGCCTGCTCCGACGATGGAAGCAGTCACGCCCGTCGAAGAGGCCGAAAGGATTTCCGATGAGCCGGAAGCGAAAGCAGGATCACCTGCCGGGGGTATCGAGTCGGAAAGGCCGACGGAGGCCGAGCCGGAGCCGAAGTTCGTAGAGACAACTGAAGCTGAAACCGTTCCGGCCATAGAACCGGTTATGGAAGAACCATTGCATGCGGATCGAAAGCAGGGAGCTGAGCTGGTCGAAATGCGGGAGCGGACGCGGGTGGGACAGGTCGAACAAGTGGGAGAGGAAGTAGAGGCTGCGGAGATCGTTGAAGGGGAAGCGCTGAAACCCAAAGCAAAACCCAAACCCAAAGCCAAGAAACCGAAGAAGAAAAGAAAAGAAACGCCTGCGCGGATCATAAGAATGCCGGAGCCGGTGGAAATAGCGGCTGAAAGACCGCCTGAACAGGCAGCGGTCAAGGAACGAGCGGTTTCGGGGGATCTTGGCGCCGCGGAGAAACCTCCTGAAATACCATTGGAAACAGCTCCTGCGGAGGCGAAACCGGGCCGGAAGAAAAAGGGCAGACGAGGCTTTAAGGCAGAGGAAGTTGAACTGGAAGCGCCCAAGAAAGCGGTCAAGCGCAGGGAGATAGTGGAACGAGATGAACTGTATGATCTGAGTCAAGCCAAAGGCAGAACCAAAAAACAAAAACCGGCGGTTCGGAAGTCAAAGAAGACGACCATCACGGTGCCAAAGGCCATCAAGCGGCGGATTCGAATGGGCGAATCCATCATGGTCGCGGAACTGGCCAAGAAGATGGGGATCAAGGCCGCAGAACTTCTGCGAAAACTGTTGTCAATGGGTGTGATGGCCAATATAAACCAGGCTGTGGATTTCGACGCCGCAGCGCTGGTATCCGCGGACTTCGGCTACGAGGTTGAACGTCAGGCGAACGTTGAGGATCGTCTTGAAATCATCGTAGAGACGAAGGAAGAGAATCTGGAACCACGCCCCCCGGTTATTACGGTAATGGGCCATGTGGATCATGGAAAAACCTCTTTGTTGGACTACATTCGAAAAAGCAACGTTACGGAAGGCGAGGCTGGTGGAATTACCCAGCATATAGGCGCCTACAAAGTGACTTTGGACTCCGGCGACGTAGTGTTTTTAGACACTCCTGGGCATGAGGCCTTTACCGGAATGAGGGCCAGAGGCGCCAAGATTACGGACCTCGTGATCCTCGTTGTCGCGGCGGACGAAGGAATGAAGCAGCAGACCAAGGAGGCTATTGATCACGCGCGCGCCGGAGAAGTCCCCATCGTGGTGGCTGTCAACAAAATCGACAAACCCGGAGCGGATCCGGATCGGGTAAAGCGCGAGTTGGCCGAGTATAACCTTATGCCCGAGGAATGGGGCGGCGACACCATGTTCGTCCCTGTTTCGGCCAAGACAGGGGAAGGCATTGACGCCCTGCTGGAAAACGTTTTGTTGCAGGCGGAGGTTCTTGAACTCAAAGCGGATCCTTCGGCCAAAGCGAAAGGCACCATCATTGAGTCCAGACTGGACAAGGGGCGCGGAGCGGTGGCCACCGTATTGGTGCAGTCCGGAACGCTGCGTGTGGGCGACGCTTTTGTATGTGGAAAACAGGCTGGTCGAGTCCGCGCCATGATGGACGACCAGAGTAGGACCGTCAAGGAAGCCGGTCCTTCGACTCCCATCGAAGTTCAGGGGTTGTCCGGCGTTCCGAACGCGGGAGACGAATTCGTCGTTGTGGATGACGAGAAGACCGCCAGGCTGATCAGCGAACACCGACAGGACGAAATCCGGCAATCTCTGCTGCCTCAATCCGGCGCTATGACGCTCGAGAAACTGTATCAGCAGATACAGGAAGGAGAGATAAAGGAACTGAATGTCGTATTGAAAGGCGACGTCCACGGTTCCGTCGAGGCCATCGTCGATGCGCTCCACAATTTGGACACCCGCGTTGTGACTGTGCAGATTATCCATGCAAGCACGGGAGCTGTAACGGAGTCGGACGTGATGTTAGCCGCGGCGTCGAACGCGATCATAGTGGGCTTTAACGTCAGGCCCACGAACAAGGCGAGAGATCAAGCCGAACAAGAAGGGGTGGAGATTCGATTTTACAACGTCATTTACGAGTTGCTCGACGACATTAGGGACGCGATGGTAGGCCTGCTCGAACCGACCTATGAGGAAAAAACGCTGGGTCAGGCGGTGGTGCGCGAAGTGTTCCACATAACCAAATTGGGTACTGTGGCCGGATGTTACGTGACCAGCGGAAAAATTATTCGTGGTTCCAAAATAAGAGTGCTTCGGAACGGCGTGGTTGTTTTCAACGGCGATATCGGGTCGTTGAGACGGTACAAAGAGGACGCAAAGGAAGTCGCCCAGGGACTCGAGTGCGGGATTAATGTCGTGAATTTCAACGATATTAAGATCGACGACGTGATGGAGAGTTATATCCTGGTAGAGGTGCAACCGACTCTTGAATAGTCGCTTGATGGGGCCCGGCGCATGGTCGTAGGAGTCTGTCGTTTAGAGCTGCTGATGGCGGAGAACCATTCTTTGAAAGACAAGCGGAAGGTGGTCAAGAGTTTGATTCAGCGAGTGCGAAACCGATTCAACGTCTCGATTGCGGAAATAGAGCTGCAGGATGTGTGGAGGAGAGCCGTTTTGGGGTTCAGCGTCGTGGGAAATGACCATAGCTTTGTCAACTCGTGCATAGACAACATTTTGAACCATATTGAAAGCATGCAACTCGGAGACCTCGTAGACTCCGATATTGAGATCATCCACGTATGAATGTTCGCTACAAACGCGCCGATCGGGTGGCCGACGTTATCCACCGCGAGATTTCGTATTTGCTGTTGAAGAAGGTGAAGGATCCCCGCGTCAGGAATGTCACCGTTACCGGCGTTAAAATGACGGATGATTTGCGTTTGGCGAAGGTGTACTACACCAGCCTGGATCAGGATAAGAGCGTCGTGGAAGAAGGGCTTTCGAGCGCCGGCAAGATGATTCGAAGAGAGATCGGTCAGGTGCTGAACTTGAGATTCGTTCCCGAGATTCGTTTTGATTATGACGTCTCGTTCGATTACGCGGATCGTATCGAACGGGTGATAAAAGAGATAAAGGATGAGTCTTGACATGATAGCTTCCAAGATCGCCGAAGCGGAGCATGTGCTGATTGCCAGCCATGTCGATCCGGATGGGGACGCCGTAGGTTCCGTTCTGGCGATGGGGATCTTTCTGGAGAGCCGGGGCAAGAGAACGACCATGTACCTGGAGAGCGAGGTTCCCGAATTCCTTCGATTTCTTCCAAGCGTGGACCGCATACGGCACGACCTGGAAAGTGTGCAGGATGTCGATACGGCCGTCATTGTCGACTGCGGGGATATCTCGAGAGTGGGCAAGACGGCCGACCGACTTGCCTCGATTCCCGTAATTGTAAACATTGACCACCACTTATATAACACTAATTTTGGAGTCGTGAACCTTGTCGATACGAGTTGTTGCGCGACAACGGCCTTGCTATTGGAGCTGTTCAAGGCGATGGACGCGGAGATCGAAACGGATATCGCTTTGAATCTCTATACGGGACTGGTCACGGATACCGGTTCGTTTCGGTATGGGAACACGACGAGCGAAGCTTTTCTCATGGCTGCGGAATTGGTGGGAATTGGTGTTGATCCAGCCTTTGTGGCGAAAGAACTGTATCTCAATCTGCCGATGAATCGTCTTCGTCTTTTGAAACTGGCGCTGGATTCGGTCGAGAGGTTGAACGGAGGACGGATTGGGTTGATGGTGCTCACAAAGGATGATTTCGATGGATGCGCCGCCGGTGTCGCCGACTCCGAAGGCTTCATCGATTATGTTCGGGCCATACCGGGTGTCGAGATGGCCGTTCTCATGAAAGAGGTGGATGGGGGCGCCACGACGGGGGTGAGCCTGAGGACGTCGGGAAATGTCAATGCGGCGGCCGTTGCCGCCGGATTCAGCGGTGGCGGTCATAGAAACGCGGCGGGTTTCCGGGTTCCGGGCTCCATTAAGGCCAACCGGGATGCAATTCTAAGTCAAATCGCAGCGCGAATGAATGGAAGAGATGAAACCGGGCAAAGCTAGTTTAGACAACGTCGGACCCGACGCTTTTATTGTTCTGGACAAGCCCGCGGGGATTAGTTCCCAGAAAGCGGTAAGCCGGGTCAGAAACCTCCTGCGGGTAAAGAAGGCCGGGCACACGGGAACGTTGGATCCATTCGCCACCGGGGTTCTGCCCGTCTGTTTGAACCAGGCGACCAAGGCGTCGCGGTTTTTCCTGGAAAGCGACAAAGTCTATGAAGCAGCAATGACTCTTGGGGTCGATACCGACACATTGGACATTACCGGGAAGGTGACTTCGGAGCGTTCGGTCTATGGTGTCCGGTCCAGTGACGTTGAAGAAGCGGGAAAAGGACTATTGGGCAGACGGCTTCAACTGGTCCCCGCTTACTCGGCCGTTAAGCTCAACGGGACGCGGCTTTATAAGTTGGCCCGGCAAGGGATAAAGGTTCAAATGCCCAGCCGGGAGGTGGAAGTCAAAGAACTGGAGGTCTTGGACATTCAATTGCCGAAAGTCGCGTTCCGGGTGCGTTGTTCGTCCGGGACGTACGTGAGGAGCCTGGCCTCGGAGTGGGGCCAAATGCTCGGTTGCGGAGCTCATGTATCGGAATTGAGAAGGATCCGGTGCGGCAGTTTCGGGATAGACAAGGCGGTCACTTTCCAGGAGCTGGAGTCCGGTTATAGCTCGGGCGCCCTGGATCGCCTGCTGGTCGGCTTAAACGAGGCGCTGGGCTATATGCCCTCGATTCAGGTACGGGAATGCCTGGCCAAGAGGATACGACAGGGTTCCCAGCTCGGGACGACTCACCTGGACGAAGAGATCGTGGCCGGATTACAGAGCGCCCCTATCTTACGTGTACTATCAGAGGAAGACGATCTTGTGGCGATCATGTCGCCGGTTTTCGACGCAGAAAACAGACGGATCGAAAAGCTTCGGTCCTTGAGAGTGTTTAATTAATAGCACGTAGCACGAATAGGAGGAGGGTAAAGGAAGTGGCCTTTAACGCTGATGTGAAAAAACGGGTAATTGAGAAGTTTAAGCTTCATGAACACGACACCGGTTCACCTGAGGTTCAGATTGCCCTATTAAGCGAACGGATCAACCATTTGACCGAGCATTTCAAAGTCCACAAGAAGGATCACCATTCGCGAAGAGGACTTCTAAAATTGGTGGGACAACGGAGAAAACTGCTCAATTACATTAAACGAAAAGACATTGAAAGGTACCGTGGTTTGATTCAGGAGCTTGGCATCCGAAAATAACTTCTGAAGCGCGGTGTGAGGATTTATTATGCCTGAATGTATTGAAATCGACTTGGGGGCTGACAGGAAGCTCTCGATCGAGACGGGAAGGGTCGCCAAGCAAGCCAGTGGCTCTGCCATTGTGAAGCTTGGAGACACCATTGTGCTGGCAACCGCCGTGTCAACGAAAGATAAGCGCGAAGGGATCGACTTTTTGCCGCTCACCGTGGATTATCTCGAGATGGCCTACGCATCCGGACGCATTCCCGGCAATTTTTTCCGCCGCGAGATGGGTCGGCCCAGCGAAAAGGAAACTCTGACATCGCGGTTGATCGACCGGCCCATTCGCCCCCTTTTCCCTAAAGGCTATCGTTTTGAAACCCAGATTATCACCACCGTTTTGAGCGTAGACCAGGAAAACGAACCCGACGTATTGGCCATGGTCGGGGCTTCCGCAGCGTTGCACATCTCGGACATTCCTTTCGGAGGCCCGATTGCAGGTGTTCGCGTCGGAAGGGTCGATCATCGTCTAATCGTCAATCCCACCTCGGTTGAATTGAAAGAGAGCGACTTGGACATCATTGTCGCGGGTACGAAGGACGCGGTAGTCATGGTCGAGGGGGGAGGCGCGTTTATCTCGGAAGACGATATGCTGGAAGCGATCATGTTCGCTCATGAAACGATGCAGCCCATTATTGCAGGCCAGGAAAAACTGTGCAGGCTGATCGGCAAGCCCAAGCGGGTCGTCGAAGCGACCTCGGCGGACGAGACACTTCGGGCTCGAGTGGAAGAGCTGAGTCTGAGCTCTTTGAAGAAAGCAGTGACCATTGCGGATAAGCTGGCGCGGCAGGATCGGATCAGGGAAATCGAAATCGGGTTACGGGAACAATTGGCGAAGGACTACGAGGGGCGGACCGGTGAGGTGCTGGAGGCTTTCGAGAAAATCAAGAAGGCAACCATGCGCCGAATGATCCTTGATGAGGGACGAAGGATTGACGGACGAGACCTTCGAACCGTTCGACCTATTACTTGCGAGGCGGGCGTATTGCCGAGAACCCATGGATCCGCCTTATTCACCCGCGGTGAGACCCAGGCTCTGGGCATAGCCACCCTGGGAACGACTTCGGACGAGCAGCGTATCGAGTCGTTAATGGGCAATTCCTTTAAGTCCTTCCTTCTACATTATAACTTCCCTCCCTATTCCGTAGGTGAAGCCCGTATGCTGCGGGGACCGGGACGCAGGGAAATCGGACACGGTGCGTTGGCAGAACGTGCTCTGTCCAAAGTCCTGCCCTCGAATGAAGAATTTCCCTACACCATTCGGGTGGTGTCGGAAATTCTCGAATCGAACGGGTCCTCCTCCATGGCGACGGTATGCGCGGGCTCCTTGGCCTTGATGGACGCCGGAATACCCATCTCGGCGCCCGTTGCGGGTATTGCCATGGGGCTGATTAAGGAAGGCGAGCGGTCCGCCATTTTGACCGACATCATAGGGGATGAAGATCATCTGGGTGACATGGACTTCAAGGTGGCGGGAACACGCGACGGAATCGCAGCCATTCAGATGGATATAAAGATTGCCGGAATCGATCGCGAGATCGTGGGGAAAGCGTTGGAGCAGGCTCGTGAAGGACGGCTGCATATTCTGGATAGCATGGCCCGAGTCCTGCCTGAAGCCAGACCGGTCCTTTCAACCTTCGCTCCGCGTATCGTTACCTATCAGGTCAGACCGGAGAAGATTCGGGACGTCATCGGACCCGGTGGAAAGACCATCAAAGCGCTCACGAGCGAGTCCGGGGTGCTGCGTATCGATATAGACGACAGCGGTCTGGTCAAGATCGCTTCTCCCGACGAAGAGACGGCGCAGAAAGCGATCGAGGCCATTAAATCGATCGTGCGTGAAGCGGAAATTGGGGAGTTTTACGAAGGCATTGTAAAACGGATAACAGACTTTGGGGCTTTTGTTGAGATCCTGCCCGGGGTCGAAGGCCTCGTGCATATCTCTCAGCTGGACACCGAACGCGTCAAAACCGTCAGAGACGTGGTGAATGAGGGAGACCGCATCCCTGTAAAAGTCATCAACATAGACCAGCAAGGCAAGGTTCGACTCAGCCGAAAGGACGCTTTGCCGGCAGGCGGCGGCAAACGGTAGCCATGGAGAGCAGCTACCGCAAAACCGTTTTGGAAAACGGCGTCCGCGTGATCACGGAAAAGATCCCCATGTTTCGTTCGGTGGCAGTGGGGATCTGGCTGGAAGTCGGATCGAGAGATGAGGAGGAATCGGAACAGGGTGTGACTCATCTTCTCGAACACATGGTATTTAAAGGCACCGACACTCGATCGGCCTTTCAAATCGCCAAGGAGTTCGACACGATAGGCGGAAATTCAAACGCTTATACGGCAAAGGAACACACCTGCTTCCACGCCAAAGTGTTGGACACTCACCTGGAACATGTCGTTGGCCTGCTCCTTGATATCTTCATGCGGTCCAGGTTTGACCCGGAAGATCTAGAGCTCGAAAAGGCGGTCGTTCTGCAGGAAATCAACATGATCGAGGATTCCCCGGAAGATTACGTTCACGTTCTGTTCGGGGAAGCCTTTTGGGAGGGCAACCCCCTCGGCCGTTCCATACTCGGCAGCCGGAGACATATAGAGCGGATGAATAGACACGGAATCCTCGACTATGTTCGCAAGTCCTACGCGCCATCCAGAATCATTGTTTCCGCGGCGGGTAATGTCGAGCACGAGGGTCTTCTGGATCTCTTGGATAAGGAACTCTCGTCCTTTCATGATACGTCTTTCCGGAACAAGCGAACTTCTCCTGAGAACAGCAAGAAAGAGACGTTCGTATACAAAGACATCGAGCAGGTCCACGTGTGCCTGGGAACCCCGGGACCGAGCGCCACGAGCCAATCGCGATTCGCGGACACCCTGCTCAACATTATTCTGGGCGGCAACATGAGTTCCCGATTGTTCCAAGAAATTCGGGAAAAGCGCGGTTTGGCCTATACCGTCTATTCGTATCTCAATTTTTATGAAGACGCCGGAATGCTGGGCGTCTACATCGGAGTGGGACCCGAATCGCTGGATGAAACCCTGGAACTCACCGCCAGAGAGTTTGCCCGCTTGCGATCCGGAGACCTGACCGAGGATGATCTGGAATCGTCCAAGAACTACCTCAAGGGAAGTATCCTGCTAAATGCGGAAAACGTGGAAAATCGTATGATGAGACTGGCCAAGAATGAAATCTCTTTCAGGAGATTCATTTCGTATCAGGAAATCGAGCGACGCATCGACGCTGTTACGCTTGACGGCCTCATCGAACTGGCCGGTCGGCGTTTAGACCCCACCAAAGTATCCTTAGTCACCCTCGGGCCTGTAGACAGAATTTCGGTCTTTCCTTCCTGACGGTCTTCGAGAGGCCGAGGCCCAAATCGACCGAGTTCAGCCTGGTCGCGAAAACCTGTTGTTGTCGAAGGACGCTAAATGATACGCATTTGCGTACTCGCCAGTGGGAGCAAGGGAAACAGCGTTTTTATCGAGTCCGAACGCACCAGCATATTGATTGACGCCGGTCTGTCGGGCAAGGAGATCCGACAACGTCTTCTATGCATAGGTGCTCACCCCGGCCAACTGTCGGCGCTCATTGTGACCCACGAGCATGCCGACCACGTGAAGGGCGTGGGGGTGCTTTCCAGACAGCACGAACTGCCCGTGTACATTACTGAGCCGACCTACCATGCGGCATCCTCGATGCTCAAGCAAGTGGAGCATGTTCATTTCTTTCGAGACGGTGTTTCTTTCAAGGTTGGGGATCTTACGATTCGCCCTTACGCTTCTTCACACGATGCGGTTGACCCGGTGAACTTTACGGTGTCCAATGGCAACGTTAAACTTGGGTTGGCCACGGACCTCGGTTTTGCGAGTGCGCTCACACGGAATTGTCTGCGAAACTGCCACGCACTTATCCTCGAGACCAACCATGACCGAGAAATGCTCCGGCTGGGTCCGTATCCCGAACCGTTAAAGCAGCGAATCCTAAGCCGGCTAGGACACTTATCCAACGACCAGGCAGCCGAATTGCTGGCGGACCTGGACCACTTGGATTTGAGACACGTGTTTTTGGCCCATTTGAGCGAAGCCAACAATTTGGCGGACAAAGCGGTGTCGGCGGTCGGCGGCGTCTTGAAGGCCAAATCTACAAAAACGGCGATACATGTTTGTTCGCAAGATCGTCCCAGTACGGAGGCGTACATCTAGTACGAGTAAAACAGTACGTGCCCACGATCCAATGCAAAGAACTCGCCAAGGTCCTCGAAGGCCTGACAAAAGGCCACTATTGGCCGGTTTATCTGTTGTTCGGACAGGAATACCTGACAAATCGCGCGGTGGATGCCCTGCTGGATGTGCTTCTGACAGAGGAACAACGGGCGTTCAATCTTGTCGTCATCGACGGGGATCGGGAAAACGTTGCGGACACGGTCCACTTTCTCAATTCTTTTCCGTTACTTACCGGATCCAAAGTCGTCCTGGTCAAGAATACACGGGTGTTTCATTCCAGGATTACGGCCAAAGACCTGTTATCCGAGGCCCGATCATACTATCAGAAAGGCAGCCTGTCCGAAGCGCTGAAGTCATTGCAGCGCATGTGTGCTTCCGTAAGATTAGGCGCGGAGGAAACCGGCGTCGGCTTTCTTCTTGAAATGGATGACGTCCAGTGGGAGGCCGCGTTTGGGCTCCAAAGGACCTCCGAGGACGCAGCCATGATCAAGAGGCTTGTGGAGCATGGGCTTGATCAGGGGATGTCCCGGAGCATCGCCGAAGTGTCGGACGATATCCTCGATGCGGCCTTGGACCGGGGCTTTGCCGGCAAGAACGTCCTGGTTCTGTCGGCGAACGTGGTGGATCGACGAAAGCGTCTTTTCAAGCTTCTTGAAAAAGTCGGGCTCGTTGTGGACTGTTCGGTGGGCGAGGGAGATTCCAAAAAGGCGAAGGACCAGAAACAGGAGCTGATTGTGCAGCAATTGCGCGAGCAATTGCTGGAGGCGGGGAAAAAACTAAGCCCGGACGCACACAAGCGCTTTCTGGAGTATGCGGGAGTCGATCTGCGCCAGATCGGCTCTGAGCTGGAGAAATTGATTACCTATGTAGGGGATCGTAAGATCATAGAGTTAGGGGATGTGGAAGCGGTCGTCTGTTCGAGTCGCGAAGAGGCCGTTTACGAGGTCATGGACACTCTGGCCAACAGGGATTTCGGGCGGTCTTGTCTGGTACTCGAGAAATTATGGGACCAGGGATTCTTTCCATTGGCTGTTCTGAAGGTGATCGGGGATGAGGTAAGACGGCTGCTCTGGGCAAAAGGCCGCTTTCATCAGGGCAGGGTGACCTATAATCAGTTCCAGCGCGAGATGCACAAGCAACTCGACGACGCGGATAAGGAGGTGATCGGACAGATGGCGCCTTACGGCATTTTCAAACTCATCGAGTATGCAGACAATTTTACGGAAGATGAACTTGTGTTCGCCCTCGGTCGTGTGCTGGACACGGACATTGCGCTGAAAACGGGTGCTCCCGACCCTAAAGGGGAGCTTGTGGACCTTTTGGCGGACATCTGTTTGGAGTCGCATGGCAAGCAAAAGCTGCCTTTTTAGGGTCATAATGGAGGACGACGGAGGGCTTCAATCGACCTTCGGGTGGGCGTGGTCGGGACGGAAGACCGAACACGCCGTATCGGTTACGATGAGTGGGCCGTCGATCACCCAAGGATCAATCCATTCCACCCCCTGTTCTAATGGCTTCGAGGATCGATAATGAGTGCGTTGAAAACACTGCTGAAAGAAGTGATCGACCCCGGTCTGTGCGTGGCATGCGGCGCATGCGTGAGTTTATGCCCTTATCTGGTATTTCTTGACGGCAAAGTTGTGTGCACGGATGTTTGTGAACGTGAACAAGGCCGATGCTACGAGGTGTGCCCCAAGGTTCCGATGAAGTTGTCGAACGGCACGGTCCCGCCTCTTGGCCGTTTCCAGTCCGTGCACAGAACGAGAGCTACTGTGGATCCGTGGAAGCAAACGGGACAGTATGGAGGGACGGTCTCCGCCATAATAGACTGTGCGCTGCACGAAGGAATCATTTCCAGGGCGGTTTTGACCTCTAAAGAAGGAATCGGAGGCCCCCACGGGGTTGTGGCCGTGACCCGGGAGGAGGTCTCGGCCTGCGGCGGTTCCAGATATGTGGCTGGCGGCAGTCTGTCCGTCTTCAATCGGGAAGCTCAACGGAGCGCGGCTCCCACCGGACTGGTGGCGCTGCCGTGCCAGGCCATGGCCTTGAATAAGATGCGAGCCTCAGCTCTGACAAAGAAAGAGCACTCGGCCTCCATATCATTGATCGTATGGCTTTTCTGTACCTGGGCCCTGGATTATCGCTCGTTCATTCGCTTCTTGAAACGGGAGGAGGTCGGCCCCGAGATCCGAAAATACGACATTCCTCCCCCTCCGGCCAATGTGCTTCAGATCGCTCGGTCAGACGCGATCCGCGAGTTTCCTCTGGATCGCATACGCCCTATGGCTATGGAAGGCTGCGGTTTGTGTCCCGACATGACCGCAGAACAGGCCGATATCTCGGTAGGAGCCCTGGAAGGTGACGTAGGATGGAATACGGCGATCGTCCGCACCGAATTGGGGCGGGAACTGCTCGAAAGGGCCTCCGATCGAGGCGTTGTAGAGGTTGCCGAGATGCCTTCATCGAACCTGAGCCATCTTGAAGAGGCTTCCGTGGCCAAACGGGCGCGCGGGCTGGCCAGGCAGCGGGATAGAATGAATCGAGACTGAGTCGAAATCCGAGACCAATTGGAAATGTCGCGTAAGGGAACATGCTATGTCTGAGATTGCGAAAGGCAAGGCCGGCGCTCGCGTATTACTGATGGGAAACGAGGCCATCGCCCGGGGCTTCCTCGAAGGAGGCGTTCAATTTTGCGCTGCGTATCCCGGAAATCCTTCGTCGGAGATCCTCGAGAACATCGCTGCCGTGGCTCCGGATCTGGGCATCTGGGCAGAATGGTCCGTGAACGAGAAAGTGGCTCTGGAAGGTGCGGCGGCTGCTTCCTTTGCCGGAGTTCGCTCGATGGCGGCCATGAAGCAAAACGGCGTCAACGTGGCCATGGACTTTATTACCAACCTGGCCCTTTCCGGCGTCAAGGCCGGCCTGGTTCTGGTGACTTGTGACGATCCCGGCGCGATATCGAGCACCAACGAAGAGGACGCGCGTTTTGTGGCGAGGGTCGCGGATGTGCCTCTGCTTGAACCCGCCTTCCCTGAAGAAGCGTTGAACATGGCCAAGTACGCCCTCGAATTATCCGAGACGCTCGGGTCGTTGTGTGTGCTCCGTAGTGTGTCGCGCCTTTCCCATTCCAGGGAGGCGGTGACGTTGGGAACGCTTCCGGAAAAGAAGCGGATCCCCGGGTTTGATCTCGGCTCGCTTTGGAAGACGTTTCCTGTAGCTCCCAACCATCAGAGAATGCACAGGAACATGGACCGGGCGGAAGCTTGGTTCGAGGGATCGGAATTTAACTGGTACGAAGGCCCCGATCATGCGGAACTGCTCATCATCACATGCGGCAACGGCTACCTGTATTCGAGGGAAGCGGTCGAATTGTTGGGTCTCGGAAAGCGTGTCGGCGTGGCCAAGCTGGGAACCACCTGGCCCCTGCCGCGGCGATGGCTTGCCAGGCAGCTAGATCGATGTGATCGCATTTTGTTCGTGGAGGAAGTGGATCCGTTTGTCGAGGATGGTGTGAAAGCGTTTTTCGCGCAGACCTGTTCAGCATTGGGTATGAAGACGTTCCACGGCAGGGTGGATGAAACCCTGCCGAAAGACGGTGAAATGAATCCCGATCTGGTCATGGTTGCCCTCGCGCGTTTGTTGGACCGGCATCTCCCGCTAAGGGATCGTGAATACGCCGATCGGGCGAAGGCGATGGCCGATGCGATGGCTCCTCCTCGAGCCTTTGGCTTTTGCCCCGGGTGTCCTCACCGGGCGTCTTTCTGGAGCATCAAGAACGCGCTGAAACTCGATGCGCGCGGAGGGTTTGTATCGGGCGACATCGGCTGTTATACGCTGTCTTTGTTCCCCACCGGGTTTTTACAGTCCAAACTGACGCATTGCATGGGCTCCGGTCTGGGTGTGGCCGGAGGCTTCATGAAGCTTAGGGGTCAAGGCTTCGATCAACCGGTTATCAGCGTTGTGGGCGACTCGACCTTTTTTCACGCCGGGATTCCGCCGCTGGTGGACGCCGTTCACCATGGAGCCGAATACCTTTTGATCATTCTCGATAACAGAGCGACGGCCATGACTGGTTTTCAGCCGCATCCCGGTTTGGAAAAGGGCGCCATGGGGCCGGGAGCCAGGGCGTTGGATCTCGAGGCCCTATGCCGATCGCTGGGCGCTTCGGTCGTTGTTCAGGATCCTTACGATCTCGATGCGACACGAGACGCCATCTACCGCCTTCTCAACGAGGAGGGGGTCCGGGTGCTGATTCTCAGACGCGCCTGCGCTCTGGTTCAGCGCAAGCAGGGCGGTTTTCCATATACCGTTCGAGTGGATACGGAGTAGTGCACAGGCGAGGACTGCGGGTGTAACCGGTACTGCACGCGCGTCTTCCGTTGTCCCGGACTGTATTTCGATCGGACGACCGCCAAGTCGATCGTGGACGAGGTCATTTGTGTGGGGTGCGGGGTGTGTGCGGATATCTGTCCTGAGGGGGCCATTTCGCGGGAGGTGCTGAACCATGCTGGGTGAACCGCTCAACCTGGTGATTACGGGAGCCGGCGGCCAGGGCAATGTAATCGCGGCCCATTGGCTGGGAGAGGCGTTGCTGAGGAACGGCCTACGAGTGACGGTAGGCGATACTTACGGTCTGAGCCAACGTGGCGGATCCGTGATGAGCCACATTCGCATATCCAGGGATCGGCGTTACGGCCCCCTGATCCCTAAAGGGCTTGCTCATGTGATCTTGGGGCTCGAACCGGTGGAAACGCTTCGCGTATTGGCGGATTACGGAAACCCGGATGTGGTTGTCATGACCAACGACCGTCCGGTATATCCATTAAATGTCATAGCCGGCGAGCTCGAGTATCCGGAGCCTCAACAAATCCGGCAGGCCCTCGAGGAGTTGAGCGCCGGGGTGTATTGGGTTTCGGCGACAAGAATCGCGCAGGAGTTGGGCGGCGCCATTGTGGCCAACATCGTGATGATGGGAACCCTTTTTGGCGCCGGACTCGTTCCTGTTCCGAGTGAGATCATGTTGGAGGTGCTTCGGGAGCGCCTTCCCTCGGACAAGTGGGAGGCCAACAGGGAAGCCTTTTACAGAGGCGTGAGTATGGCAACGGAACAATAGAGCGCCAACCGGGTTCATGCGTGGAAACCTGGCTCGGAAATGCCGGACCCAGTGGAGACCATGTATGGGTACAAGTGATTGGAAGAGCGTTTACGAGAAGAAGAAGACGGGTGCGGATACGGCGCTGAGGTCGATTAAACCGGGCCAGCGCGTATTCATAAGCTCGGGATGCGCCGAACCCCGCCATCTGGTGAGTGCACTCGAGGCCTTACACTATGAGTTATCCGACGTCGAATTAATCCATTCTTTTTCTTTAGGAGGACGGTCCTTAACCTCCGATGCCTATAAAGAGTCCTTCCGCGTAAAGTCCTTTTTTGTCGCCTCCGGAACCAGGGGGGCCGTTTCCACGGGGAACGCCGATTACATGCCCATTCATTTCCGCCATGTCCCCAAGCTGTTCACGAGCGGCCGGCTTTCCCTACATGCGGCGCTGATTCAGGTGTCGCCTCCGGACGAACACGGTTACTGCACGTTCGGAATCAGCGTGGATATCGGAAAGTCGGCCGCTGAGTCCGCCGAAACGGTCATAGCCCAGGTCAATCGTTCTATGCCTAGGGTGCATGGAGACAGCCGCATTCACGTAGACGAGATCGATTTCATCGTTGAGCACGAGGAGCCGTTGTTGGAGTATCGATTCCCGACTCCGACGGATATCCAGGATCGAATCGCGGAAAAAGTGGCCGGTCTGGTGGATGACGGTTCCGTCATCGCCGCGGGGTTGGCTCCGACCTCCGCTCAGGCGGTGCTTTCGCTGCGTGGAAAGAAGGACCTCGGGATTCACACGGACGTCCTGCACGACGCATTTCTGGGCTTGATCGAATCCGGCGCCGTTACGAATCGGCAAAAGAAGTCGTTTCCAGGCAAGGTAATTGCGAGTTGCTGCATCGGAACCCGACGGTTGTACGATTTTGTTCACGACAATCCGGACGTGGAGCTTCATCCGACGGAGGTGGTGAATGATCCTGCTTCCATCGCCCTCAACGACAAGGTGGTGTCCATCAGCCCGGCCATTGAACTGGATCTGACTGGTCAAGTGTGTGCGGATTCCCAGGGTCACAGAATCTTCAGCGGATTCGGCGGCTACGCGGATTTCATGGATGGAGCCGACTTATCCAAAGGTGGCAAGAAGATCGTTGTGATACCTTCCACTAACCCCGATGGTTCCCGATCTCGAATCGTTTCCCAGCTTACCCCCGGCAGCGGGGTTGTCCTGAGCAGAGCCTCCGTACAATACGTGGTCACCGAATTCGGCATCGTCGACCTGTTCGGTATGAGTATTCGCGAGCGAACAATCGCACTGATTGACATCGCTCACCCGAGGTTCCGCAGGCAGCTTATGTCGGATGCCAAACGGTTGCACTACGTGTATGAAGATCAAGCGCTCTCCGACGAGCGGGGCCGCCTGTATCCGGACCGATGGGAGACTAAGCGAACTTTCAAAGAAGACCTCGGCGTTCGTTTCCGTCCCATCAAGCCCACGGACGAGAGAGCGCTGCAGGAACTCTACTACTTCATGCCCCGGGAAGACGTCAGAACGCGATTTTTTCTTCCTATGAAGGCCTTTCCTCATCGGGATGTGCAGGCCATGTGCAATATTGACTATCTGAATCAGATGACCATCGTGGGGACCCTGCGAGAAGGCGGCGGAGAGCGCATCGTGGCGGTCGCCCATTACATCAGGGAAGATGGATCGGACACGGCCGAAGTGGATTTTGCGGTGAACAGGAAGTACCAGAACACCGGAATCGGATCTTTCCTGATAAATTATCTGATCGAGATCGCACGCGCAAACGGACTGAAGGGGTTTGCTGCGTATGTTTTGCGCACGAACATGGGGATGGTCCGCGTTTTCCGGAAGACCGGTTATCGCATGCTCACGGAGTTGGAAGAAGACGATGTGCTCCATATACAGCTCCGTTTTGACGGGTCGCCGGCGCAATGAGGTGGTGGGACCGAAGGCCGATGATGCGTTAATCAACTGATGTGACAAAGTTTTTTATGGATGATGGGATCGGGTTTGGAGAAACCGGTTCAGGACGGACGGTTCAGAACGAAGCAGGAGATGTCGATTCTCGAAATTAGACGGTCTGTAGAAAAAAGATCCCGTTTTTCAATACATGGAAAGAAAAATATTTGACTTTCAAATAGTCGCTATGATAGGTGAGAATGCGATTTAAGAGGCCTGTTAATAACTTCGTAATACTGGAGAAACCGTTTGGCTGAGGCAGAGTGAAGGGTTATTGCTCAGGCAGGCGGTTGATGAACAGAACTTCCGCGTGACTGCTGCTGCGAACCGCGAAAATACAGGATGGCGTCCGGGCGCCTCCCATTATGGTTGATGCGGCACGTCTCTGATGATAGTGTGGATATAAGCGATACGGAAGAAGGCGAGGTCGCTGTACGAGGGCTGGGGGAACCTGATCGAACAGCGAGATGGGCTTACGTGCGCCTATCCGGGGACTGGAAAGCTGCGTTAGATTGTGAGGCCGGACCCCCCGTTCACCGATTCCAAGAATGCGAGCCCGAAACGTGTTGAGGGCTCCGTGCAATCCGATACTAGGATTTTCCTTGACACTGATATTCTTTTTTCTTAGTCTCCAAAAAAATGAGGAATTTCGGGCTAGTTGGGCCAGCTAGCCCACTTTGTGTCAGTTGGCCTACGCGACGACCAGGTGAGTGTCGAGCCTACGATGTATGCCCGGGTGTGAAACTGACCAAATTAATTCGGCGAGGGAAGGTGGTGATACAAAGCAAGGCGATCGCTGCATTCGGGGTATTAGGTTCTCAGAGCGCATTATTGGCATGAACCGCAGTCTCCCAATGAAGGGAGCTAACACACAGAGAGGTAGCGTAGAATGCCGAAGCTTGGAATTGAGTTTGACGAAGAAGCACAGAAGAAATTAGAGGTTCCTCTTGGGAAACGAGAGTTGTATCCCAGTGTAGGCAAGTACGTGGCGGAAGTGCTGCGAGAACATGGTGTTACCATAGCCTGGGGCGTCCCGGGCGGTCACATCTGGCATTTTGTGGATGCCATTTCCCGAATTGGGATCAAATTGATCATTTTCGGGCACGAGCAAAACGCCGTGTATGCTGCCGAGGGTTATTCTCAGGTCACCCAAAAGCCGGCTGTTGCCTTTGGTACGGTGGGTCCTGGAACCGGAAACGCGTTCAGCCCCATGCAACAGGCCTTTCTGAGCAATACTCCTATCGTCTTCCTGGCGGGCGGTATCGAGCAAGAGCACGACCATCTGTACAACACGATCCAGGAAAGTATTGCCGCGGAATTCTTTACGCACGTTTGTAAGTGGGCGCAGCGAGTGTTCTATCCATGGTCCGTGAAGCAGTTCATGACCCGTGGTTTCCGTATCGCCACGTCGGCCCCCATGGGACCGGTGGCCTTCGAACTGGGCATTGACTGTCTGTTCATGAAAGATGAAGCCAGGGAACACTACTGGGGCGGTTTCTTCCCGCAACACGCGGACTGGCTGCCCAACTGGCGTCAGGAAGACACGCAGAAACCCATCAGCGCCGGCGCCGATCCGGCGGCCATCGAGAAGGCGGCCAAAGCGATCATGGAAGCGAAGAAGCCCTTCATTATTTTGGGCGACTATGCTGCCTGGGATCAGGCGGGCCCCGAACTGGAAGAATTTATCAACCTGACCAAAATTCCTTTCAACACCCGGCGTCTCGGGCGTGCGGCCGTCTCCGAAAAGCACCCCCTGCATCATCGCGGGTTCCCCAAGTTCCGCAGCGAGTTCGACATGATGATCCCTGTCGGACTGAAAGTCGGATTCTTTGACGGATACGCGGGTGGGTGGCCGGAATCCATTCAGATCGCTCCGTGCAACGATTACGTGTGGACCTATGTCAACACCAAAGCGTCATTGGTGGGTAACACCAAGGTCGTGATGAAGCAGTTGAACGATTGTATCAAGAAGAATGGATACAAGGTCAGCCCGGAACGCGAAGAGTGGGCCAAACGCTGCCAGAAGTCCCTGGCGGATGCAACGGAAAAGAGAGCCGCCAAAGCGTACAAGTACGGTCCGGATCATCCGAGATATAAATCGAGAGACATGCTCCATTTCGGATATATGTCACAGATCATCCGGGAAGTGAACGAAGAGATGTATGACAGCGCCGTGCGCGTGTCCATCGATGGATACACCATGAGCGACTTCGTCATGCCGTATCTCCAATTCACCCGTCCCGGCTCCTGCATCACGGCCAACGATCAGGCCGGTGTGGGCCACGGTGTCGGGCAGGCCATCGGCGCGGCTGTCGGCGATCTGGAAAACGGATCGCGGATTCCGTTCCTGGCCCTGATGGGCGACTCGGGAATGATGAATGCGGCCATGGACATCCACGTTGCCGTTATGTACAAGCTCCCGATCGTTTATCTCGTCACCAACAACTGCGGCTGGATGCCCGGCATGAAGTATCCGTGGTATGGCCCCAACTGGGATATCCTGGGTGAACAGGATGTCTTCGGCAATAAATGGATGGGCGTCACGATGATGGGTGAAGAGCGCCCGATCGATACTCGGTTCGACAAGCTGGCCGAAGTGTTCGGTGGCAAGGGCATGGTCTGTAACCGATCAGAAAAATTCAAAGCCCAACTGAAGGAAGCTTACAACATCGCCGAAAAACAGGGCCCGGTGATCATGAACTGCATCATGGATCAGCACCTGGTCAACAAGGCCGTCATCGGCCCGGTATACTCTCTGATGTACGCTCATATCCCGTGGGAAGAGCTGCCGATGAGAGGTAAGCATTCCCGACGTTCCACGTTGAAGGGTTGGTTCCCCGAACTGAAGGATCTGCCTCAAATGCCGATCTTCGATTCCTGGGAACCGCTGCAAGCGGAAGAGTTCGGCTATGAGCCGAAGGACGACCTATTCAAATAACAGCTCTGAACGTTTGTTCCCTGTGAACTGATTATCCGAGGAAGTCAGGGGGGGGGATCAAGTTTGGCTCCCCCTCTGCTTTTGTGTATTTACCACGAGGAGGACCCGCATTGTCGTTTTTGGGTAACTATCTGGAACCAAGGCCTGAAAAGGCAACCCTAAAGCGCACGCTGATCGTAGGCTATGTCAGACAGCTCTTCAAGCGCCCCGATTTCCCAAGGGAATTGTTCGTGGCCCTGGCGGACAGCGCGATGGTCAACAAAGGCGATGTGGTCTGGGCAAGCCTGGATGCGGAACATCCCTTCGACTTCATTCCTCTTCCCAGTTTCGATCAACTGGTATTGAATCTGCCGGAAAAAGAAGAATTCCTGAAAAAGTTGGGAGTGGAAAAGATGGAAGACGTGTCTCCCGAAGCGGAGAGACAATTCTGGGAAGACTTCGACTTCGAATTCGGTAGTTCCGCGGACTGTGTCGAGTTGATCTGGGAATGAGCTCTGACCGGTTCGTTGTCGCGCGGGAAGAGCGCTGTGTGCATTGCGGCTTTTGTGAGCATTATGTGAGTTGTCCCACTCATGGAAACGGCTGCATCGGGTGCGGCATCTGTATCAAAGGATGCCCTCAGGGGGCCCGGCAACTCCGCCCGCGTTCAGGTTCGCCGTCCGAAATCCGTTGCATAATCGACGGACAGGCGCGTACGATTACGGGCGCCCTGAGTGTCCGGGATGCCTTGTTTGAACTGGGCGGAACGCCGGAGACCGTGGGGGACGAAGGCCGGAGTGATCGGGCGCGTTGCGATACCGGGGGATGTTGGAATTGCGCCGTACTGATAGACGGTGTCCTATGCCGGAGCTGCGCTACGCCGCTTCGGGAAGGCATGGACATCGTGACGGATCCGGATATTGTTCTACGAACGGAACCTCGGCGAATCGTGACGCTCATGCGTCCCCCGCCTCACTATCATCCATCTGTGTTTGTTCATGGTTGTAACTATGATTGTGATTTCTGCCACAATTGGGAGATGACGTTTGCCTCCGAAGGTAATGCCTTGAGTCCTAAAGATGCGGTGGCGATGCTGCGCTTGAACAAGGAGAGGGACTACTGGGTGGGCATTTCCGGGGGAGAACCGACGCTGAACCGTAGATGGCTGCTGGACACCATCCGAGAGATTAGAAAAACGGTCCCGGACAGCCGCATACAATTGGATACGAATGCATCGCTTCTGACGAACGAGTATATCGATGAGATCGTTCAATCCGGTGTTTCGGACATATCTCCGGACTTGAAGGCGCGGCGTGTAGATACCTTCATGAAGTTGTGTGGAATCAAGTCAAGAGAAACCGCGAAGGTGTTCCTCGAAACTTCCTGGAATGCGGTTCGTTATCTGGATGAGCGTTATAGGGAAGAGGTTTTCATGGCTGTAAGTCTGCCGTACCATCCCAGCATTCATTCACTCGATGAGTTGGCGGACGCGGCTCGGGCCATTGCGGAGATCAATCCCGAAATGCCGGTCACATTGATCGAATATCAACCCGCCTTTCGGCGTCGCGATGAAGCTTTTGTGGAGTCGCATATGATGGAGACGGCGAAAGGGGTTTTGCTGTCCGCCGGACTAAGCCGAGTAGTCGTGCAAGGCGGTTCAGAAGTCCCTCTAGCAACGGACCCCCTCGAACTGGAAATCGGCTCCGAGGAATTCTAGGATGCCAATGCGCGCCCGTGACGCGGTTCGGAAGTGCTTGACAATTTACGGGTGTCAGGTATCTCTGAGTTTGTTTCGAGTGGTAGAGCAGAGCTGGAAATGAGATGACGGGACTCTGGTATAGAATACAAGATGGTTCAGAAACCGGTAAGGTCTCGGAAACCATATGAGGTCAATATTTCTTTAAAGCTGTCTATGCTTTCACTAAAGGAGGCAAGATATGGGACGGGAAGAATCCAAAAAAGATGTTTGTTTGTTCAGTCGGGAGCAACTTGATACGATCAAGTCGGGCTATGACGATTGGTTCAACAATGTATTGAAGGACAACGACCGGCAGGACGAGCTATCGGGCCAATACACCACCCATTCCGGGATTCCCATTCGGATGCTGCACACGCCGGCCGATATCGCCGGCATTGATTATTCCGAGGACCTCGGTTTTCCAGGCTGCGCCCCTTATGTCAGAGGCGTGTATCCGAACATGTATCGGGGTCGGCCTTTCACCTTGCGCCAGTTAGCCGGTCTGGGCGCGCCCGAGGACTGTAACCTCAGGGTCAAGTATTTGCTGGGACACGGGGCCACGGGGGTCAACATTCTGTTCGATCTTCCGACCATCCGGGGATACAACTCGGACGATCCCGAGGCCGAAGGAAACGTCGGGCACTGCGGCGCAGCGGTTGATTCCATTTGGGACATTGACGCATTTTTCAAGGATATCGATCTCGGCGCGATCAGCACATCGGTGGTGACCCACCTGCCCAGCACGTCCATCGTGATACCGGGTATGTACTTCGCGGTTGCGGAACAACGGGGCACCTCGAGAGACAAGATCGCAGGAACCTGTCAGAACGACTTTATCATGGAAACCTGTGTGGGCAGCGGTCCGGAAATTCTGCCGCCTCCGGTCAGTTTTCGTCTCCAATGCGATGTCGTGGAGTACGTTTGCGAAAATTATCCCCGTTTCAACCCCATCAGCTATAACGGATACAATCTTCGAGAAGCGGGAACAGACGCCGTTCAGGAAGTGGCCATAGCCATCTCGAACGCCATTGCCACCGCTGAAGAGTTGATCAGGAGGGGCATGGACGTCGACCAGTTTGCTCCACGGATGAGTTTCTTCTGGGATTTGCATAACGACTTTTTTGAAGAAATTGCCAAGTGCCGCGCCAGTCGCAAGGTATGGTACAAGATCGTGCACGATCGTTTCGGCGCTAAGAATCCCAAATCCGCTCTGATGCGGTTCCACGTTCAGACGGCGGGAGTGACCCTGCCCGCGACGGAACCTCTGAACAATGTGGCTCGTTCCGCCATTCAGGGGCTGGCCGCGGTGTTCGGCGGATGTCAATCCTTGCATATCGATTCCTACGATGAAGCGTATTCCGCGCCCACTGAAGAAGCGGCCCTGGTATCGTTGAGGACGCAGCAGATCATTCAGTCTGAAACCGGCGTTATTAACACGGTGGACCCCTTGGCCGGATCTTATTACGTCGAGTATCTGACCGAGCAGATGATCAATCGAATCTTCGATTACATAAAACAGATCGAGGAGTTGGGCGGACTGGTCAAGGCGGTGGAGGACGGATGGCTGCATCGAGAGATCGCCAATTACAATCTCAAGTATCAGAAGAAAATTGAAACCGGCGAAATGAAGATTGTGGGAGTGAACTATTTCCGATCTGAAGATAGCAGCACCCAAGAGATCGAAGTGTTCGAGTATCCGGAAACCTACACCCGTCAAAAAGCCAAACTCGATCGCCTGCGAAAAGAGCGGAGCCAGCAAAAAGTGAACGAATGTCTGAAGGTCCTCCGAGACAAGTGTCATACGGATGAGAACCTGTATCCGTTCACGATGGAGGCGGTAAAGAATCTGGTCACTTTGGGCGAGATTGAGGAACTTTTCCGAGACGAATTCGGCCTTTGGACGTTCCCACTTATTTCCTAATCGATCGCTGAGTAGCTCAACGTATGGAGGTTGAATTATGGCAAGACCAATAAAAGTGGTAATGGCGAAGCTGGGGTTGGATATCCATTGGCGTGGCGTCTATCTGGTAAGCCAGTTTCTCAGGGACGCCGGAATGGACGTGGTTTACATCGGTAACAAATTCCCGGAGCAGATCGTGGAAGCGGCGATGCAGGAAGATGCCGATGTCGTCGGAATGAGCACGCTCGGCGGCAACCATCTTACGCTCGGGTTGAAGACCGTGGACCTCTTGGGAAAGTCCGATATGGCCGGAGTCAAGGTGTTTATGGGCGGAGTGATTCCCCCGAAGCACATTCCTCAGCTTCTCGATGGCGGCGTACACAAGGTATACGGCCCGGATACACCCATGGAAACCATCATCAACGGGATAAAGGACTCGGTTTCCGTCTAAGAGAGGATACGTAAGTCGATATGACGTTGGACGAACTCCTTGAAAAGGCCTTCGGAGGTGATACCCTGTCCATTGCCAGGCTCATCTCCAAGGTGGAACGTCGGGATCCCGAATCTCATGAGGTAATGAGAAGGATTTACCCCCGCGCGGGTAAAGCATATTACCTGGGGATTACGGGACCGCCCGGCGCCGGCAAAAGCACTCTGGTGGACAGACTGACCCGCAAGTTCTGCGAGGATGGATTCTCAGTGGGCATCATCGCTGTGGATCCATCCAGCCCCTTCAGCGGGGGGGCGCTTCTAGGCGACCGGATCCGCATGAACATCAAGAGAAAGCCCGAATGGGATATTTTCTTTCGGAGCATGAGCGCCGGGAAGATTGTGGGAGGACTGTCGGAAACCACCAAAGAAGCTGCCCGGATCCTGGATGCTTGCGGCAAAGACGTCATTATTGTCGAGACGGTCGGCGTTGGGCAGTCGGAGCTTGATATTGCCGGCGCGACGGACACGGTTTTGGTAGTGCTGGTTCCCGAAAGCGGCGACAGCGTCCAGATCATGAAAGCCGGCCTCATGGAAATTGCGGACGTGTTTGCAGTGAACAAATCGGATCGATCCGGGGCTGAGACGATCGCCGAGTCGATAGGCACCATGTTGGAACGTCGGAGCACGTTCTATAAGACAAAGTGGGTGCCCCGGGTGTTCCTTGTGGCTGCCATGCGAAACTGGGGGATCAACGAGCTTTATGAGGGGATACGGAAACATCGTACCCATCTTCAAAACGACAGCCATCTGGAGAACCGCAGGAAAACTCAGCTCAAGGTGGAACTGCGCCGGCTCGTCGAAAAAGAGATTGTCCGGCTGGTGTGGCAGAGGCTGAATGAAACCGAACTTGGGGACCAGTTGGTGAACGATATCTGGGAACACAGGTTGGATCCCGAAAGCGCAGCCCTGGAGATCACCGCCGGAGTAAAGATGGTCTAAAGCGGATGGTATCCAATGCTCTAAACAACATGGCTTGATCGGAAAGCTGAAACGTCGGTATTCAGGTGCAGAAAGGGGGAAGCAAATGCTCGAAATCAAGGACCACGTAGCCGTAATCACCGGAGGCGGTAGTGGTATAGGCAAGTCTCTGGCGAAAGAATGGGTTAAGCAGGGCGGCAAAGTCTTCATCGGTGATGTTGTTGGCGAAGCGCTGAAACGAGTAGAAGACGAGATTAAAGGGATGGGCGGTCAGGTAGGATCGATGGTCTGCGACGTCACCAATGAAGAGAGCATGGCCGGGTTTGCCAAGAAGGCGATTGAAACCTTCGGAGCCATTAACCTGGTGGTGCCGTGCGCGGGAATCATCGCTGATGGACTGTTTTTGGCCCCGGATAAAGAAACCGGCAAAGTGAAAAAGAAAATGGGCCTTGATCAATTTCAAAGGGTCATCAACATCAACTTGACGGGCGTGTTCCTGACGATACGTGAATGTTGCGAACAGATGATCAACAACGGATCGAAAGGCTTGGTGTGTCTGATTTCGTCCACGGGATCTCTTGGCACGGCCGGTCAAATCAACTATTCCTCGACCAAGGCAGCCATGAGTGTGATGCCGAGTGTCCTGGTGGCGGAGTTCTTCCGCAAGGGCCTTGGGAACCAGATCCGCTGCGCGGCTATTGCTCCCGGATACGTGGGTACGGAAATGGTTAAAGGGATGAATCAGAAGGCTCTGGACGGCATCCTCGAGAATGTTCCCATTGGAAGATTGGTGGAGCCGGAAGAGGTTGCTTCCTTGATCTTCGAGATGTACAGAAACGAAGCCGTGAACGGAGCGGTGTATTTCCTGCATGGAGGTCTCAGACTCGGTTCCAAGGGATAGTTTCCATCCACACTAATCGATCCTGATTTCTGATTTGTCGGGCCAAGCGGCGTATCGCACCGGCCCGACTTTTTGTTTCCGGCTGTTCGTTTGGCGACTTCGCGAGCCCAGCGCGGCTTGCTTATAACAGCCCTTAGTCTTTGTCTGAAAACGAAAATATTTTGGCAGTGCCAAGCTAAAGCGCGATCTCCGGTTGGAGACCGGCTCCGAACCGGAGAGTCAAAGACCCGAAGCGAACGGGCGCGAGCTGCTCGATCCGTACTCGGAGAAACGCCCGGAGCTGAAAAGGTATGTCTATGAACGGGTTTCTTTCGGTCTCGGTGTAACCGGCATCATGAAATACCTGAAGAAGTGAGGAACCGAAGATGGTTTTTCAACAACTGGAGGTGGGATACCACTCCGTTTTCGCATATCTGCTGGGGGATCCCGTGTCGGGTCAAGGCGCCGTGGTGGACCCCGCCGCGGACGCAGATCGCCTGATAGAAATGGCGGACAAACAGGGCCTGAAAATTGTGAGTATTATCAATACACACGGCCATGTGGATCATGTCATGGGAAACGCTGAAATGAAGGAAAGGACAGACGCCGAGATTATCATACATGCCGCAGAAGCCGAATATCTCGATAAAGTCGGTGATTTCTGGCTCAAGATGTTCAATGCGAGGAAATCGCCCCCGGCCGACCGGATCGTGAACGACGGTGATAGGATACGCATCGGCGCCTACGAATGGGAAGTCATCCATACTCCGGGTCATACGCCCGGCGGAATTTGTCTGTATTATGCGAGTGGGGGGATCTGTCTCACCGGAGATACGCTCTTTGTGGGTTCGGTGGGGCGCACCGACGGTCCAAAAGCGTCGTGGGGACAGATGATCGATTCCATCCGGACACGTCTGCTGACGCTACCCGACGACACGGAGATCTTTCCCGGACATAACTATGGGTTTTCGCCCAGTTCCACCATCGGCCATGAACGAATTACGAACCCATTTCTAAACGGATCGGTAAACGGCGACTTCTTCTAGATCCGACCTTCTCCGATAGATCCAGCCTTCTTCGAATGGACCGATTATAACGCTCCCTTATCCGGCTCCGTGCGCCGTGATCGCAACGATGTGGCGGGCCGTAAAGAAGGGAATTCGAGTGCGTGTGGCTCCGGTCCGACGTCCGGTCCTCGACAAAGAGGCTTTTCCAACGCGGCGGGATAATTCCATCGCAATAGAATAAGCCCCGGCGAAAGTCTTCCGCCAGGGCTTTGATTTGAAATGCGTCTTCCGGCTACTTGGCAAACAGTCCCAGGAAGTACCCTCCGGCGACCGCGGAGCCGATTACGCCGGCTACGTTGGGGCCCATGGCGTGCATCAGCAAGAAGTTCTTCCTGTTCTCGCGCTGTCCCAAATGCTGAACGATGCGGGCGCTCATGGGAACGGCCGAGACACCCGCCGCTCCGAGCATGGGATTGAACGGTTCCTTTGAAAACTTGGACATGAGCTTTCCAAGCAACACTCCTCCCGCTGTTCCGATGGCGAATGCAAAGAGGCCTAAAGTCAAAACCATCAGGGTTCGGACATTCATGACCTGATCCGCCGGCATGGAAGCTCCGATGCCCAGCATCAGCAGAATGGTAATGATATTGATCAGTTCATTCTGAGCGGTCTGGGAGAGGCGTTCCACTACGTTCGACTCACGGAAGAGGTTTCCGAGCATGAGCATGCCGACCAGGGGAGCGGATTTCGGGATAAGGAGAAGTACGACCAACATGGTCATTAAGGGGAAAAGGATCTTTTCTGTTTTAGACACGCGTCGCAGTTGAGGTTTCATGTAGATCTGCCGTTCTGCTTTGGACGTCAGAAGTTTGATAATGGGCGGTTGGATGATCGCCACCATGGCCATGTAGCTGTATGCGGCCGTGGCTGTAATGCCCATGATGTCCGGCGCCAGCAGGCCGGTGGTATAAATGGTGGTGGGTCCGTCCGCCCCACCGACGATCCCGATGGAACAGGCTTCGGGAATGGTAAATCCCAGGAACAGAGCACCTAAAAAGGAAGTATAAATACCCAACTGCGCAGCGGCGCCGAGCAAAAAGGCCCGAGGGTTCGCGATGAGCGGTCCGAAATCCGTCAATGCCCCGATACCGAAAAAGATGAACTGAGGCAAAATGGTCCAGTAATACAAGCCATATTTTAGGATGATGCCCAGAATTCCCGCCATGCCCGTGCCTACGCCGGGACCTGGTTCCGTGGTCAGGCCGGTCAGCGGCAGGTTGGCCAGAATCATCCCGGCGCCGATGGGAAGGAGTTCATACGGTTCCCATTCCTTCTTGATGGCCAGATAGATGAATCCGAGTCCCACCGAGATCATTATGATTTGCCCCAGGTTCAAATAGGGGAAGCCCATTTGGATTCCTAAGAACATGCTACTTCCCCCCGTTATTTTTTTGCTCGATCCGAGTCAGCACTTTGCCCACCAAGTGCGTCATAACGGCCAGCAGCGTCATGATGAAAAAAACGGCGGCGAGGCCTCCAAACACGATCCGTAGTGTTTCGTTCCAGTTTATCATTTGTCCTCCGTCTCAAATGAACTCGTCAGTCTCCCTTCTCTCTGCTTTTCTTAGCCCGTGCAGAGAAAAGTGTGTTTACCTCCACACATAGCGATTGTCGAACCTGTACCGCTTGCCGGGAATGCCGATGATGTCCGTGCATATCCAAGGGCTGATTCCGACGATCACTATAGTCCAATACCGGTTCTATCTTTCTGTTTGAATTGAGACCGGCCCATCTCATCCAGACGGATATCGATGAACGCTAACCCCCTACTCTAGTTCCGGCTCTTCAGCATTGACGAACCTTCACACGAATAGTAAGGAACTAATGTAGGTGTGACGGCCGTACTCGATATGAGCAATAGCCAACCCGGCTTTCACTGCCTCGTCCTCCTTTGTTGAATTGAATTGTGATGAGTTCGCAACAAGTCCCCAGGTCGTCATGCCGGGCTTGATCCGGCATCCAGAAGTATTTGAAATTACTGGATTCCGGCTTTCGCCGGAATGACGGAAACCGGCCGTTTTCGACTTTTTACGAATTCATCGATTTTATAGGACTTCCGAAAGCTGAAACGAGAGGCCCTGCCACGCATAACGGTGTTCAGAACCGATCGTTACAGTTTGCCGGCGGTTTCATCGGATGATTTCGAGATATGGAGAACGCCGACAGCAGCGGACCTGCGGTCCGGAAAGGGGCATTAAAGCGTCCCCTTTCGAATCGGGTAGGCCCTTTACGCTCCAGCAGAACCGGTTCCACTTGCGATGGCCGAAAAAAAGCACAGAGCAGCCCTCGGATTCGATCGGGAAGACGACGGGCTACCGGAATCAGGTTGCCCCGGGCTCTTGAAGAGCCGCTGGGTCAACGTTCATGCTCCGGCGGTTCAACGAGGGATTTTGAAGCAACCACGCCGGAGAAAGCCGCCGCACCGCTGCCCGGCGATGTTCGATCCGAACTTCGTTATTGTTGTTTTCCGAACCCTCACTGCGCCGATGGAGCGGGTTCCTTTTCGATGCGCGCCGCTGCTAGGGATTTCGCGATGTGGCAGTCAGCTCTAACTCGTTAAACATAGTATGATTCAGGGCAAGAAGTCCGTTTGTGTCAAGGCCCGCAGGCGACGTAAACGTTCGGTTGCGGCGAATCGAAGGATCGATACGTAGGGCGATCTTTATCTTGATACGGGATAAAAAAAACCTTTCTTTTTCCAAGAGAAAGAAGAAAATTAATTTGACTTTTAAATAATCGCTATGATATTTGTCAAGTTAATTTAACACTTTCTGTCAATATTTTCCTAATCCTGGAGAATCCTTTTGGCTGCCAAAACCAAGGCCGAGGGTCGTCGACGGGTCATCCGGAGAGCGGCCCAGAGGGTGTTTGCACAAAAAGGATACCACGAAGCTACGATATCAGAAGTTGCCCACGAAGCGGGGATTTCCGAGGCAACTATATACGAATATTTCTCTTCCAAAGAAGAGCTGCTGTTTTCCATTCCGGGCGAGATGGAGCGTAAGACCAAAGAGACGCTTGAATTCATCCTCGATCATGTTCGAGGAGCCTCTCACAAAATACGCGCCATCATTTATCATTATCTCTGGCTGTATGAGAATCACCTGGATTATGGCGCTCTGATCATGCTTGTACTCAAACATAACCGGAAGTTCTGCGAAACCGATGCGTACCAAGTCGTACGCGAAAGAGCCCGAGTCCTGCTCCGGGTTGTGGAAGAAGGGATAGCCTCGGGTGAGTTCAGGTCTGACACGAACCCGTATTTGGTTCGCGCCATGATTCTTGGAACGGTCGAACACCTGATCATCCGGCGATTGCTCATAGGAGGGCCGTCGGACCTGTGGCAATTCGTGGACGCCTTAACGGACCAGATTATCATAGGTATTCGAAGCGACGAAGCTCGAGAAGAATGGAGGCGGGCGAAGGAGCCTTCTGAGGGAAGCGGCCCCTCCCGTTCTGATGCGCCGAGAGTAAAGCCCGAGTTGGATACGTGGAGTGAGCTTTGATCGTACCTGAGTTCTCACCTCGCGCCATTTCCGTGGTTAGTGTCAGGTTACCGGATTCATCGATTGCTTCTTCCGGATTCCAATCAGAAGGATTCTGATTCTAGTCAGAAAGCGGTTCTGTAGCTTACCTAAGTTACTGGCATCCAACTTCTGGTGCCTGTGGTTGAATAGTGTAAAACCAACAAAAGGGGGTAAGTTCAATGAGAGATGCTGTAATCGTGAGTGGCGCCCGAACTGCGGTAGGTAATTTCCAAGGAGGTCTGAAGGATATTCCGGCCGCCCAACTTGGAGCTATGTGTATCCGCGAGGCCATCAAGCGCGCGGGGCTCAAGCCGGCTCCAGTTCCGGATATGGTCAAGCATGCGCCGGAAAAGCTGAAACCCATCAAGGTTATTGAACTGGAAGAGAAGTATCGCCAATGGGATGAAGGCGCCAGGGAAGTCGTCGTAGACGAAGTGATCATGGGCAACGTGGTGCAGGCCGGACAGGGCCAGAACCCGGCCCGGCAGGCGACGATCTATGCGGGGTTGCCCAAAGAAACGCCGGCAATGACCGTGAATAAAGTATGTGCGTCCGGTATCAAGGCCATCGCCTTGGCCGCCCAGGCCATTAAAGCGGGTGATGCCGACGTGATCGTGGCGGGCGGTATGGAAAACATGAGTCAAATCCCCTATGCGTTGCCCGCGTTGAGGGAAGGTGCGCGGATGTTTGACGCCGCGGCCGTTGATTTGATGGTTCATGACGGCCTCTGGGAATTGTATTATGGCTATCATATGGGTGTCACAGCCGAAAACATCGTAGAGAAGTACGGCATTTCCAGAGAAGATCAGGACAGGCTGGGATTCGAGAGCCATCAGAGGGCGCGAGCCGCGATCACATCGGGTGCGTTTAAAGATCAGATCGTGCCGGTCAGGATTCCGCAAAAGAAAGGCGATCCTATTGTAGTGGATACGGATGAACGTCCCATGGATACAACCATGGAAAAAATGGGCAAACTCAAACCATTTTTCAAGAAAGACGGCTCGGTAACCGCGGCTAATGCTTCCGGTATCAACGACGCCGCCGCGGCTGTCCTGGTCATGTCCGGGGAAAAAGCCAAGGAACTGGGTCTCAAACCCATGGCCGTCATTCGATCATACTCCGCCGGAGCCATCGATCCCGCCTACATGGGATTGGGCGTGATCCCCGCCGTCCATCTTGCGATGAAGAAGGCGGGCTGGAAGATCGACGATCTGGATGTCATCGAACTGAATGAAGCGTTTGCTTCTCAGGCCCTGGCCTGTATCCGCGAATTGGGATTGGACTGGAGTAAAACGAATGTCAAAGGCGGCGGAATCTCCATCGGCCATCCCATTGGTTGCACCGGCGGCCGAATCGTTTACGCGGCTGCGGATGAGATGCGGAAGAATAACCTGAAGAAGTCCCTGGCCACGTTGTGCATTGGTGGCGGTATGGGATTCGCCATGACGCTCGAACGACCGTAATTAAGGCTCGGGATCCATCAAACCAACATCGCGCCGGGGTTTGGCGCGATGTTGGTTTGGCGCTGGAAGGTGTGCATCGTACGCACTTCTGTAAGCGGTTCGAACGTCGAGGCCGGGAGGAAAATCCCGGATTTCCGACAAGTGCGACTCCGGGAAGGGACGGTATACTCGAAACCTGAAGCAGGAAGCAGGAAGGGTTGAGGCGGATTCGTCGACAGCGGCCTTATTTTTGCGGTTTCAATGCTGGGGGGACAGATGGCTAACGAAGATAAGTTCAAACTACTTGAGGAAAAAACAGTACAAGCGGAATTAGGAGGTGGTCAGGCCAGGATAGACGAGCAGCATAATAAGAGCAAACTGACGGCGCGCGAACGGCTGGCCAAACTTCTGGATGCAGGTACGTTCGAAGAGTTGGACAGGTTTGTATATCACACATCGACGGACTTCGGCCTGGATACGAAGCGCTTTCCCGGAGACGGGGTGGTTATCGGACACGGCGCGATTGATGGGAGGAAGGTGTTCGTGTTCGCCCAGGATTTTACGGTCCTGGGTGGATCTCTCAGCCTGGCCCACGCCAACAAGATCTGTAAAGTCCAGGATCTTGCACAGAAAAACGGTTGTCCTCTGATCGGTCTCCAGGATTCAGGAGGGGCTCGTATCCAGGAAGGTGTTACGAGTCTCGCGGGCTACGGTAATATTTTCATGAGAAACGTGTTGTCTTCCGGGGTCATCCCCCAGATCTCCGTGATTATGGGGCCCTGCGCCGGGGGTGCCGTCTACTCGCCGGCCCTGACCGACTTCATCTTCATGGTGGAGACGTCGTCGTACATGTTCATAACCGGTCCGCAAGTGGTCAAGGCCGTATGTCATGAAGATGTTACCACCGAAAAGCTCGGAGGCGCCGGAACTCATACGAGTCTCAGCGGAGTCGCCCACTTCAAGGGAAAAGATGACGAGGAAGTCATCCAGATGGTGCGGGAACTTCTGTCGTTTCTTCCGCAGAACTTTCGGGAAAAGCCGCCTCGGCTGGAGCCTACCGATGATCCCGCGAGGGTGGACCCGGAACTCAGGGATCTGATCCCGGAGAGTCCCAAGCGCGTGTATAACATGTATAAGATCATAAAATGCGTGGCGGACGGGCAACATTTCTTTGAAGTCCACAAGCATTACGCGCGCAATATGATTGTGGGATTCGCTCGTTTGAACGGGCACGCGGTGGGCATTCTGGCCAATCAGCCCAATGTGGCGGCCGGTTGTCTGGATATCAACGCCTCGGTCAAGGGCGCCCGATTTGTCCGTTTCTGCGATTGTTTCAATATTCCGATCATCACGTTTACAGACGTTCCGGGATTTCTCCCCGGCACTCAGCAGGAATACGGTGGAATTATCAAGCACGGCGCAAAACTGATCTATGCTTACTGTGAGGCCACGGTGCCAAAAATAACCGTGATCACCAGAAAAGCCTACGGTGGCGCTTACATCGTCATGAGCAGTAAACACTTGTGGGGGGATATCAATTTTGCCTATCCGACGGCAGAAATCGCGGTGATGGGACCGGAAGGCGCTGTGGGCATCGTATTTCGAAAAGAGATCCAGAGCGCGGAAAATCCGGAGCAGAAAGAGCTGGAACTGATCGAGGAATACCGGTCCAAGTTCGCCACGCCCTACCAGGCTGCCATGCACGGGTACGTGGACGAGGTGATTTTTCCCGAACAGACTCGGGTCAAGCTGATAAAGGCTTTGGAAGCTTTGCAAAATAAACGGGATCGTATGCCGGAGAAGAAGCATGATAATCTTCCCATATGATCCGGTTAAGTACCTTATACATAGGGAGGTTTTTTTATGAAGTTGGATCTTAAGGGCAACTTGCCCAAGAAAGTGGACGTGCTGGAACTATTCGCCCGAGACGGTATCCAGGATCTGGATACCTTTTTGCCGACGGAAACGAAAATCTGGTTCATCAACGAGTTCATCACTTGTGGCTATAAGCAGGTGGAAGTAACCAACTTCTCCCATCCGAAGTTGCTCCCTCAGTCTTCGGACGCGGAAGCGGTGCATGCCGGTTTGAAACGAGTGGAAGGCGTTCATTACAAATCGTACGGAATGACCCGAAAGGCGGCCGAGCGCGCAGCGGCGGTAAAGCAAAAGGGCGATCCGATTGATTCGCTTGCTTTCACCATTTCCGCGGCGGACCTGCACGGAAAGCGTAACTCGGGACGTACGAGAGACGAGTACAAGCCGGAAATCCTTGACATGCTGAAGACCTGCCAGTCGGTGGGAATCCATCTGGACATGGCCATTGCATGCGTATACGGTTCGCCCTGTGACGGACCGGTTCCCATTCAGAATACCGTCGACCTGATCAAGTGGGGTTTGGATGTCGGGATACGGGATTTCACACCGTGCGACACCACCGGTGAAAGCAATCCGGTTCGTTCCTATGAATACATGTGTCGACTCGTGGATGAGTTCGGCAAGTATGACGGCGAAGCCCAGTACCGTATCGCACATTTCCACGACACCCGAGGTATGGGAGTGGCAAATACATTTGCCTCCGTACTCGGAGGAGCTATTCTGGTGGAAGCGTCCCTGGGCGCGCTTGGCGGACAGCCGTCGTTTATCGTGGACAACATGGTGGGAAAAGGCACGGGACCGCTGTACACGGACGGTGTGGACGTTGGAAACTGCTCGAGTGAAGATGTGCTGGTTATGCTCGACGAAGTAGGCATTGAAACCGGTGTGGATCTTCCGCGTTACCTCGCCCTGGGCCGTGTCCTCGAACAGGTGCTCAGAAGGAAACTGAGGCCCTTCACGACGAAGAACGGACCTTGCACTCACGGTGTCGTTCAATGGAATGACGGTTCGCAGGGGTATATGTTTGTACCGCCTTATCATGACGGCTATTTTTGTTATCCCAAAGACAAGTCTCAATTGCGTTAGCGAAGGAATTTGTCGGATTTAACGAAGAAAACAAATCAATAGCGGAGGCAGTGGTGAACGTAGCGGATGGATTACGATTGAACTCATGGCAATATCCTGATAAGGCCGCCGCGGTGTATGAAGGAAAGCGAGTCAGTTATCTTGAACTGAACACACGGGCGAACCAACTTGCGCATGCCATGAAAGCGCGGGGATTCAAGAGGCAGGATAAAGTTTCCATCATCATGTACAACAATACTGAATTCCTGGAGATTTATCATGGCTTGGCGCGTATCGGGGTCATCAGTGTACCGGTGAACTTCCGTCTGGTACCTTCCGAAATCTCTTACGTAGTCAACAATTCCGATTCCACCGGAGTCATTGTGGGATTGGAGCTGTTCGACAAACTGGAGATTGATTCTCTGAACAATGTGAAAAAGGAGAACATTTTCGTAGTGGCGCCGAAAGACAAAACGCCGGAAGGTTTCAAGAACTACGAAGAGCTGCTGGAAGGTCAACCGGGGCACGAACCTTCGGATGCGGCCATCAGCGAGGAGGATATATTCTTCTTCGGGTACACGTCCGGAACCACGGGATTTCCCAAGGGCGCCATGAACACCCAAAGGGGAATTCTGGACATCATCAAAAACGTGTTCGTTCGTACGGCGGGTAAAGAGCATATCGATCTGACCCAGCGGGTGTTGCTTGCCATTATCCCCATTTGCCATTCCAACAGCGTATGGGCTACCCTCATCACGTTTTGGTGCGGTGGAACCAACGTGATCATGCCTTCCGGAAGATTCGATCCTGAAAAAGTGCTGCAACTGATCACTGATGAAAAGGTGACGACCACGTCCATGGTGCCCACCATGATCAGCCGGATCCTGGAACTTCCGGAAGCGCTCAAGGCTAAGTACGATATGTCCTCCCTGTCCAGTCTCGGATCGTCGAGCGCGCCTTTGTTGACCAAGACCAAGGAAGCGGCCCTCGAGTTTTTCAGAAACGCCCGTTTCAGCGAAGGATACGGCTCCACGGAAACCGGGGCGCTTACGACGCTTCGACACAAGGACCAGCGGCGCAAGGTCCGGAGTATCGGCCTTCCCAACCCGGGAATCGAAATCAAACTGCTTGACGAAGAGGGCAATGAGGTCAAGGAACCCTTCAAGCAGGGAACTCTATGGGCCAAGGCCCGATCGGCCTTCATCGGGTACTACAAAGATCCCGATAAGACGAGGGACGCGATCCACGGCGAATGGGCCACAGCCGGGGACATCGCTTATGTCGATGACGAGGGGTACTACTATCTGGCGGACCGGAAGCACGACATGATCATCAGCGGTGGAGAGAATGTGTACCCTGCCGAGATCGAAGAAGTGATCATGAATCTGCCGAGCGTCAGCGAAGTGGCGGTAATCGGTGTGCCTCATCCCGATTTTGGCGAGGAGGTGAAAGCGCTGGTCATCCGAAAGGAAGGTGCGAGTCTGACCGAGCAGGAGGTCCTCGAACACTGCAAGAAACACCTGGCCGGCTATAAGCGGCCCCGCAGTGTGGAATTCAGAGATGACTTTCCGCGGACCGCAACCGGCAAGGTGCTCAAGCGCCTCATCCGGGAACCCTACTGGAAGGGACAGGAACGCTCCATCTGATAGAACCATTCTCGCAATCGATTGTGAGAGGCCGCTGTGGACCGCTCGCCGCGCGTGGGGGCGGTCCACGTTTTGACCCTTTAGAAACCGGGATCCATGACTCGGCGAAAGACGATTCGCCGAATAAAAGCAAACGCGGTGTACCCGCGCAGGGAACGAAGAGTAACCCCGTGCGGCTGTTTGTAAGCGGATCTTTTACGCGAACGCATTATTCCGACAAGGAATAGGCACGGATAACGGAAAAAGGGAGAAGACCATGTCATATACGAATGTTCGATTTGGAACGATCGGGCAGGTAGCAACGATCACGTTGAACCGTCCCGATGCATTTAACGCTTTCAACATCCCTATGTTGAAAGAGCTGCTCGAGATCTCCGAGAATGTGGCTTTGGACGAAAACGTTCGCGCCGTCATTTTCACCGGAGAAGGTCGAGCGTTCTGCGCGGGCGCGGATGTGAAAGGCATTGATGATTTACTAGGTCTGACAAAAGAAAAACCAGAAGGTGAGGACATCCTAAAGTCGCTGACCCGGCTGATCCTGTCGATTCGGAAGATGCCCAAACCCGTTGTGGCGGCATTGAATGGGGTGGCCGCCGGTTCCGGGGCGAATCTGGCCCTCGCCTGTGACATTATCATAGCGTCCGAAAAAGCTCGGTTCGCCCAAAATTTTGTCAACATCGGCCTGATACCGGACGCCGGAGGAACCTTCTTCCTTCCTCAGAGAATAGGGTATCACAGGGCTGCCGAGCACTTCTTTACGGGAGAGATTCTGAGCGCTGAACAGGCGCTGGAACTGGGCCTGTACAATCGGGTAGTGCCCCATGATGAGATTATGAAAGCGGCCCAGGAACTAGCCGCGGACTTGGCGCAGAGACCTACTCGGGCCATAGCCGCGTGCAAAGCCATCTTGAACAGAGAAGTCTTGGCCAGGCTTCCGCTGTATCTCGAGGAAGAGAACCGTTGCCAGCGGTTAATGGTCACGACGGAGGATGCCAGAGAGGGGATTACTGCATTCGGTGAAAAGCGCAAACCAACATTTGCCGGTAAATAAACCATCGTGCGCATCGTATTGTGCATTTTTATGGTTTTCTACCAAAGTCAGTATAATGGAGGCCGAAAGGAATGATAGAGATCAGGTATCACGGACGAGGCGGGCAAGGAGCGGTGACTTCCGCGGAATTGGTGGCAATCGCGGCCATCAATGAAGGGAAGTACGCCCAGGCGTTTCCCAGCTTTGGTCCCGAGCGGCGCGGTGCGCCTGTAATGGCGTTCACGCGGGTGAGTCAGAAGCCCATTCGGACGAGAGAGAAGGTGTACAATCCGAACGTGGTGGTCGTGCTGGACCCGACCCTGTTGTCCATTGTAGATGTACAGGCGGGTCTTCAAGAGGACGGAGTCACGGTGATCAATACGAATGAGGACGCGAAGGAGCTTCGTAAGAAGTATGGGTTGAAAGGAAGGCTTGCCTTAGTGGATGCGTCCAAGATCGCCATCGAGGACATGAAGGTCCCGATCACGAACACGACCATGCTGGGCGCCCTGGTGAAGGCTACGGGAGTAGTGGAAGTGGCCGATCTGGAGGGACCGCTGGAGAAACGGTTTGGAGGGCTGGCGTCCAAAAACATTGCGTCCTGCGGGCGCGCGTTTGAAGAAACCAAAATCGAGGAGTGAACCCGTGGCGAAAGAAACCGGCGCAATCAGTTGGAAAGAGTTATCATTAGGAACGGCCATCCTGGAGCCAGGTAGTTCCTCTAAGTTAAAGACGGGGGATTGGCGGAGCATGAAGCCGGTGACGGACAGGGAGTGCTGCATCAAATGCGGCATGTGTTATATCTTCTGTCCGGACATGGTGTACTCTCGGGATGACGAGGGTTATTACGTTCAGAACTACTACTATTGTAAGGGATGTGGGATTTGCGCCCATGAATGCCCCAAGGATTGCATAAGTATGGTGGAGGAGGGCAGCAATGGCTAAACGACTAGGAGTGGAAGTTTCGATCGCGGTGGCCGAGGCTGCGAAACAGTGCAACGTGGATGTGATCTCAGCGTATCCGATCACGCCACAGACGCATATTGTGGAGCATCTGTCCGAATTGGTGGCGGACGGAGAGCTGGATGCCGAGTTCATTCCAGTGGAGTCCGAACATACGGCCATGAGCACCTGCGTCGGCGCGTCGGCTGCGGGAGCACGCACCTTTACGGCCACCAGCTCGCAGGGTCTGGCTTTGATGGTGGAGATTCTGTATATCGCGTCCGCCCTGAGACTTCCGGTGGTGATGTCCATGGTGAACCGGGCATTGAGCGGTCCCATCAGCATCTGGAACGATCATTGCGATCTCATGCTATCCCGGGACACGGGTTGGATTCAGACGGTGGCGGAGAACGGCCAAGAGGCCTACGACCTGATATTTCACGCTTATCGGGTGGCGGAAGACCATCGGGTGCTGTTGCCCGTGATTGTTAATCTGGATGGTTTCACATTGAGCCACGTGATCGAGCCCATCGAGTATTTTGACCAGGCGGAGGTGGATAGCTATTTGAAACCGTACGTGCCTGCCATGCGTCTCGATCCCAAGCATCCGATCACCATGGGACCGGTGGGCATGCCGGAGGTCTATACGGAAGCACGTAAGGCGCAGGAAGAAGCCATTAAAGCAGCCAGACCGGTGATTGCCGAAGCCTGGCAAGCCTTTGGCGATCAGTTTGGAAGATACTATCGAGCGGTGGAGAGCTATCAGATGGACGGCGCCGAAACGGTGCTCATTACCATGGGGAGTATCGGCGAGACGGCCATGACGGCCGTCGATGAAATGCGTTCTCGGGGAAAGAAAGTTGGTCTGCTGCGCATTCGGCTGTTTCGGCCGTTTCCCGTGGAAGAGCTGCGGAAAGCCCTGAAAGGCGTAAAGCGCGTCGGCGTTATAGATCGGGCTCTTCCCTTCGGCGCTTCCGGAGGGCCGGTGGCGGCGGAAGTTCGGTCCGCATTGTACCATCAGACGGATCGTCCGTTCGTGTACAACTACATTGCGGGTTTGGGCGGCCGGGATGTGACCGTCGAGAACTTCGAGGAAATGGCTTCCGAACTGGAAAGCTTGGAAAAATCCGAACTTACAGAGTTCTACAAGATCATAAATGTGAGGGAATAATGGGAACAGCAGCGGAAGCATTTAAAGGCTTCGAGAAGTATAGCCTAAAGAAGAACTTGCCCATGGTGGAACCGTTGGCTCCGGGACATCGAGCATGTCAGGGATGCGGTGAGGTGTTGGCTCTTCGTCAGGTGATGAAGGCCATCGGCGAAAATGTCATCGTATCCTCCGCCACGGGCTGCATGGAGATCATCACATCGCCATGGCCGCAGACGGCATGGAGGGTGCCCTGGCTCCACGTGGCGTTTGAAAATGCGGCCGCCGTGGCTTCAGGAGTGGAGGCGGCCTATAAGGCAATGACGCGTAAGGGAAAGATCGAGGACACGAACACGACATTTCTGGCCGTAGCGGGCGACGGCGGGACCGCGGACATTGGTTTGCAGGCGCTGAGCGGCGCGCTCGAGCGGGGCCACAACTTCGTGTATCTCTGCCTGGACAACGAAGCGTACATGAATACAGGGGTTCAGCGCTCGAGTTCGACGCCTTACGGCGCCATGACGACCACCTCACCTCCGGGCAAGTTGAGTAGGGGACAGGAAACCTGGAAGAAGGATCTGCCGGCCATTGCCGCGGCTCACCGGATTCCGTACGTGGCCACCGGATCTCCTGCGTTCCCTGTGGACCTGATGAACAAAGCCAAGAAAGCGTCTCTGGTGAAGGGGCCCGCGTATCTTCATGTCTATTCACCGTGCTGCACGGGTTGGCGAATGGCCCCGCATTTGTCGGTCGAGTCGGCTCGCTTGGTGGTGGAGACCCGGGTTTTTCCGCTATACGAAGTCATAGACGGCCAGTGGATTCTCAGCAGGGACATCAAGAAACCGAAACCGGTGGAAGAGTATCTGAAACCCCAGCGGAGATTCAGCCATCTGACGGCGGAAGACGTAAAGACCATACAGGAAAGAGTCGACGCCAACTGGGAGAGACTGATGAAACTCATTGCCGCCACAACTCCGGAGGATAAAACCGAGTAGATCAAGCCGGGATTTATCTTTCGTATGGAAAACGAAGAAGGGCGGTGAGACTCTCACCGCCCTTCCTTTTGGCGAGACCTCGAGTCAATGCCAACCGTTCTATGAAAATGTCCCGAAGAAACACCTGGAGACGGCGACAATTCCGCTATCTGTTTTTGGGAAAGCAGATAGTTTCTATCTGAAATAGGACGTGTAAAAGCCCACTAAAAAACTGCGTATTTATCCTGTATTACTTTCTTGACATGAGAGCGGAATTCAGCCAGAATGCATTTCGTTCAGGATGAGCCGGTGACTTGACAAGATGAACGATAACCTTTTCCCCGGAGCGGCAAGTCAGCCCCAACCAAATACTCGGTGAACCTATACGTCGTTACGATTCCCAAAGGGTGTGCTTCGGGCGGACTCTCTATAAGTATGAGCTAGACGAAATGATTCTTCATCGCGCTACAGAACGATCGTGCAATGTCGCGCTCCACATGTGAAAGCCGATTCATTCGTAGAGGTCATAGGTTTTTAGAGCAATAGAACCTTTAAAGAAGAAGGGAGAGTCAGATGGTTTACGTTGTTTTGTACCTGGTCACGGCTGTTCTGTTCACCAACGGATTAATCATGGCGGGGGTTATCACCGCCTTCAACCCAGTCGCGGGCCAGGCGGGCATTGGCATCTTGAATGTGGCCTTCTCCGCGGCGGGCGTCGCCAATTTGAATTACATCATCGGCGGCATCATGGTGATTATGGCTCTGGTTATCCTTGTAATGGATACTTACAAGGGCTTTGGCGAGACCGTTTCACTGGTTGTGGGGTCCGCTGTCCTGACCTTTGCGGTCGCCTATCTGCTGCTCGGCGGAGCCCTCTTCAACATGTACAATCCGGACTACATTGCAATGGCGAAGGCGGCCGTGCCGGAAGGGGGCCAAGCTAATCCATTCGTTGGTTTTGCGGCCTTCCAGCCACTTGGATGGTACTCCCTCCCCATGTCCGTCTTGATCTTTATCGAGGGACTCGGGTACTTCCACATCCTAGGCAAGAAGCTTCCCAAGGTTCCCCAATTCGGCATTCTTTGGGTCTCCTATGCCATCGCGTTTTTCCTGTTCTTCTATGTGTTCGGATTGGGCAACTTTGGAGCCCTCCAGTTCACAGGATGGTACTGCTGCTTTATCTCGATCGTCACGATCGCATATCCGGCTTTGGCCAACCTCAATGCAGGCAAAGTAGGCGCCTGGTAAGCAGAGGTTTGAATCGTTTTTGAAAGCGAAAGGGCCGTGATCGAATCACGGCCCTTTCGCTTAGTATCCGCTTTCGTCCTACCTGAATTATTGGCCCGTGTACTTCGGAGGACGCTTTTCGTTGAATGCCCGGATCCCTTCCTTGGTGTCATGAGTTCGATTGAACAGATATAGGATTCCTTCCACCTCCTGGACGAAGCCTCTGGAAGACATGTCTTCGAACGGAACCCTCAGACACTTCTTGATCTCTCCAATGGCTTTGGTGGCGCCTTGAGCGAGTTCCTCCGCCAGTTTAACGCTTTCCTCGAGCAGCGTTTCCGCAGGGAAAACCGCGTCCACCAGCCCGATGGAAAGGGCTTCCGGACCCGTCAGCGTCCTGCCTCGGAACAGAAGGTCAACGGCTTTGCGTCTGCCGATCAGGCGCGGCAGACGCTGTGTCCCACCCGCTCCCGGAAGGAGGCCCAGGGTTACTTCGGGCAGACCGATCCTCGCTTTGGTATCGACCATATAGCGAAAGTCACAGCAAAGCGCCAATTCGCATCCGCCACCCATGGTGTGTCCGTTCAGAACGGCGATGGTGGGTTTTGACAGCTCTTCCACTCGACTGACGTACTTCTGTCCCTGTCCGAAGTAGGCTTTCGACTCCTCTTCGCTGATACTCAGCAGTTCTTTCAGGTCCGCACCGGCCATGAATATCTTCTTCACGTCGCTGCGAAAAATAACGGCTCTGCAGCTTTCGTCCGATTCGACCTCCACAAGGGCCGTTTCCAAATCGAGCATGAATTCCGAACTCATGGCATTGGCGGGGGGGGAGTTCAAAACAATGTGAGTCACGCCGCCATGCTTTTCACAGAATACCAAACCGGACATCTGCATTCCTCCTTTGAATGGTCATCAGGGCAAGCGATGCCCGCCCTGGTCGTTTGTGCGGAACTCAAGTTCGCCCCGCCTCACATGAAGCGCTAACCTACCTTTACCGTGACGCTCGCCGCGGTGTCTCCAGCCGAACATCCGACAAAGAGCCCATAGCCGCCTCCGAGGAGGACGAGCTCTTCGATCAGTTCGATGATCAGACGCAGGCCGGTGGGCGCCTGCGGATGGCCGTATATCAACGAAGAACCGTAATTGTTCACGATTTCAGGATCCATATTCATCTCACGTATCATGTGAACGTCGTTGCCGGCGAACGGGTTATGCGTCTTTACGGCCGCAAGCTCCGACACCTTGATGCCCGCCTTTTCCAAGGCCATCCGGGCCGCCGGTGGAACGGCTTTAGCCAGATAGCCTTTGGCGGCGCGTGCGTATCCATACGAAAGCACTTGAATTTCAATGGCCGGATCCGCGCTCATGCTCTTGGCCTTGTCCCTGTGGGCAAGGATAATGGTCGCATTTCCATCCGCCGGATGCGTTTGTGCTGCAAAAGTGTGGGCGCCTCCCGGCAAAAACGGTTTCAGCCGGGCAAGCCCTTCTTCGGTCGACTCGATAATCCCTTCGTCCTGATCCACGATGACGGTTTGTTTCCCTTTCCGGATTTCCACCGGCATCATATACCGTTTCTGGAAAGCCCGATCGTCTTTGAGCGCATCCAGGTACTGAAGGTACCGTTTGAGTACCAGGACGTCGCAGTCCTCGCGGGTAATCCCCTTTTCTTTTGCCACATTCTCCGCGGTCTGGATCATGGAGTTCTTGGCCCATGGGTCGTTATTGAAATTATCCATAACCCAGTCTTCTTTTATGGGCATGCCGCCCGGTCCGTTGGGGTTCGGATATACGAGATGGGGTCCGTTGGAAGTCCGATCCGTGGCAATGCCCACGATGCTTCCATACATGTCTGCCTCGAGAGCCATGGTCGCCTGGCCGACCAACGTTGCCGACGTGGCGCAGGCCTGGCTCAGAATGGGACCGCTGATGGTTTCGGCGCCGATCATTCCCGCCATCCAGGGTCCTCCGAAGAAGCAGGATATCTGGGGTATCGTGTAGCCAAGAAACAGACCGTCGAACTGTTTCGGATCGATGCTTCGCTCGGCCAGGCCCTTCTTGGTGACCATGGCTCCCAACTCAATGGCGTTCTCTGTTTGGAAACTTCCCTGCCAGCGGCAAAAAGGAGTGCAAAAATAGCCTCTGTAAGGAACATACGTTTTAGTGAACATCCGACTCTACCTCCTAAGGTGCGATTTTTATGATGGTGGCGCGATACAGGTAAGACGCAGCCTCCTGCGCCGGGAGGCATTGTGTTCTTCCTTACCCCGGAAACTTCATGAAGTCTTGCGCCATTACAATTGGAAGGCATGTTTAAAAACGAATCGTTCAACGCTTTTCCTTCCAAGCTCTGCCCGAGATGATTTGTCGTATTCATTCACGGGGTATGTAAGGAAATCTTTTGGAAAAGGTTTCCCCGGATCCTTTCCAAAACCTCTTGAGAGGGTTGCGCGCTTCCGCGTAGAAACCGGGGTCAAGGGTTCTCTGCAAACGGGTTACTAACCGCGCGCGGAGCCGGCGCAAGGGGGGCCGGTTTTGACCCTGCGCTCGAGGCGGGGGGGATTCCGTTCGACACGAAAACCGACAAATGTCCATATATCGCGGACGTCCCCCAACACCTTATTGGGCTGTAAATCCCCCGTCAACAACGAGTTCACTTCCGGTTACAAATGAGGATTCGTCTGAAGCAAGGAACAGCGCGGCATAGGCGACTTCCTCCGGTCTGCCGAACCTTCCGAGTGGGTGGAGGGCTTCCGCGCCTGCCCGGGCGCCTGGGTCTCCAATGTCCGCAAGAATCTTGGCGACCAAGTCGGTGTCTATATAGCCGGGATGGATGGAATTCACGCGAACGCCCTGAGGAGCCAGAACAACCGCCATGGCCTTGGTGTACGTTCGTACGCCTCCTTTGGTTGCCGAGTAGGGAGTGGAAATCGGGCATCCGACGATACCGAGAATGGAGGACATATTGATGATGGATCCGCTGTTGTTCTTGACCATTTCGAGACCTGCGTATTTCGTGCACAGATGGGGACCGGTCAAGTTGATATCCAGGATCTTCTGCCAGTCGTTCTCCTCGATTTGCAGGCCATTGGCCAATCCGCCGCTGATTCCGGCATTGTTCACCAACACGTCTATCCTGCCGTAGGTTTCCACTGTTTTGTTGATTAGGTGCTTCACCTCGTCGACTTTGGACACGTCCGCCCGGACGAAGAGCGTGTTGCCTCCTCTTCCCCGAATATCTTGGGCGACCTGGTCACCCGATGCATCGATATCCGACAGGACAACACTGGAGCCTTCCCCGGCAAACAGTTCCGCGATGGCTTTGCCTATCCCTCTTGCGGCGCCCGTTACGATACTCACTTTCCCTTCCAGTCGTTTCATCGAGATCTCTCCTCCCGCTACTTCGGCTCCGTCCCCCACTGGGGGGACGGAGCCGGCACAAGGGTCCGGGGGAACATTGTTCCCCCGGCAGCCAGAGGCTGGTTTTGACCCTGTGAACAAGCACGATGTTTGCTCGGATCGGATTCCTACGCTCAGGGGATTTGTTCGTCTTCCGGAATGGGCTCCCAATAATCCGGCATCGGCATTGGGGGGACCCCTACCTGATCCCACGGGAACATGGGCATGGTGTTTCTGCGGATGGCTTTGCCTCGTTTGGGAAGCTTATCCCAGGGTATGTGAAGCCAAGCCGCCGCGTACATGCCGCTGTACACCTCACGATTGGTCACGGTGGGGTCCACGTACACATTGACTACGGCTGTTTGCCCTTTTTCCGCAGCACGGCAGGCCCGCTCCAGGGCGGGCCGGATCCCGGCCGGGTCCGTGACGCCTTCGGCGTGGCATCCGATCACCTCGAACATCTTGTCGTAGGCGATATTGGAAATATTTTCCGAGCCGTGCTCCCGGTCCTGCGGCCCCAGCGCGCCCCAATCCTTGCCGTAGGTGATGGCTTTCATGCCGGTGAGCCAGCCGTTGTTGTTGCCTACGATAAAGACGATGGGCAGTCTATATCGGATGGCCACTTCAATGTCCATGCCCCCCAGGCCCATTCCGGAATCGCCCATGAGGACGATAACGGGCCGCTTTCGGGTCTCCGGATCCGCGAAGGCGGTTCCGATCGCCATGCCGACCCCGTGACCCACGCCGGCTTGTTCGGAAGAGTCCTGATACTGGCCCGAGTACCGGGCGGTCATGTAGGGAGGAAACCATCCGGAAAAAGTATAGCCGTCCATAATGACGCGATTCATGCCGCCATACAGATCTTCGCAAACATCCCAGACGACCTTGGACAGGTAACCGAAATGGATCGGTTTGTGCTTACTGTACGTTTCAGCCCTGTCCTTGATTTTGGTCAGGGTGGACTTCTGCATCGAAACCACTTCCCGGGACCACTGCGACCGGACGGCCGGCGGTTTAAGTCCCTTCGCTTTGATGTAATCGATCATCTGCCGCATGACCACTTTGGGGCTGCCCACTACGGCCATGTCCGTCTTGAAGAACGGAACAATCTGGTCAGGGGATTCGTTGATCTGGATGGCGTTGCGCCAGGGCCGCCCATATCCGTCGAAGAAGCCGACTTTCATTCCCATCACCAGAGTCAGGTCGTTCTTCTGGAGCACTTTGCTCCCGATACGGGAACTCCAGTACAAGGGATTGGTTTCATCCAAGGCCCCTCGAGATATTCGCCGGACACTGGTGGGCACTTGAGTCAATTCGACGAATTCCCGCAGCTCGTCCTGGGCGTTCGCCCAGTGAATGCCGTCGCCGGCAAGCATGACCGGTCTTTCCGCCTTGTAAATCCGGTCGACCAGGTCTCCAATCAACTTGGGATCCGCGCCATAGGCCGGTACTACCTTCCCGTTCCGATCCTCGAGCCATTTGTCCACGAAGAGAGGATGTTCACCGAAGATACTGGCCGGTCCCATCGGCGGGATAGGGGTGTATAACACGGAATGGCTGATTTCCAGACATACCGGTCCCTGAGGATACGTCATGGCCGTCTTGTATCCTCTAGTTATGAATTGTTTGAGCTGGCAGGGGTGGGTGATCCTTTTCGTCCACTTGGTGATGTGCGTGAACAGGTTCACCGAATCGGCGGGCTGTAAGGTGAACGTATCGTCGTGCTCGAATTCATTCCCGCCGGTCAACAGAAGGACCGGTGACCGACTCAGCCAGCATTGCTGCAGGGCGCTGGTGCAATTGGCGACTCCGGGTCCCGCCGTTGCGTAGCACACGCCGATTTTTCCGGTAACCTTTGAATAGGCCTCCGCTGCATAAACGCCTGCCTGCTCATGCCTTACGGTGACCATCCGGATACCGAGATTGCTCATCTCGTCGCACATCTGCCAGATGTGTCCTCCATGCACACCGAAGGCAACCTCCACCCCCAAATCCTTGAGTGTTTGGGCGGTAAATTTGGAGGGGTTGGGTTGCATTTCTCGCATCCCCAAAGCGATTTCCCGATTCTGCTCACCCGACATGTGGAACCTCCCTTTGACGTTAGGATTCGTGTATTGAACCGGACATCCTTCTTAATATCCGGATATCCGCCAACCGCTAATCGAGACCCCCGTACTTCCGTTGTTCAATCACCTCCATGAATGCGTCGATTCTGCCGATCACCAGTGCTTCATTATATCGACGGGAATCCACTTGATCCGCGTCGAGCATCAGCGTGGGAATCCCCACGTCGTTTTCGTAGCTGGTTTGCAGTCTGGGAAGCATGGTGGACGCCATAGTCCTGCACGTCGGCAAGTTCCACAGAATGGCGCCGTCCGCGCTATAGAGATCGGCCCTTTCCATGGCTGTTTCCCTGGTGGCGGTGTATGTCGCCGTGGCGTTGGCCGCCAGCATATATTTCATTGCCAGGGACTCCAAGGGCTTGTCGGGATCCATGAGCGCGCACCACGTCCTTGGATAGAACTCGTCCACGGAGACGGCTCCAAACTTGTGAAAGTAGTTGAAAAGACCCATATTGAACCAAGGGGGGATGCCTTCGAACAGGAGTCGAAACCGCTCTTTGGGAACCACACCCTTGCCCGCGGCCGCCCTGTCCTCCACTTCGTCAACGGCCTGTTTGAAAGCATCCACCGCCTCCCGGGTCCCCGACAGGCATGCCGGGAAAAACACCAGCGAGTTTATGTCTTCTCCTCCCACAGGGCACGGAACCTTTCGTCTCAGTTCAAGGATGCGATGGAAAAGGAGGCCCAGTTCGCCGGCAAGGGCCACCGATTCTCTCAATCGATCCCAGTCCAGTTTGCTCCCGGTGTGCTCCTCCAGGAAGATGATATACTCCTCGAGCTGGGCCACGCAGAAGTCGAGTGCTTCCCGGCCGACTCCGTGCAGATAGTGAATGCCCCACAGTCGCTCGAACGCACGTTCGTTCGCGTCGTAGCGGGGCGGCATAATGGGCGAATCCAGTGAAAAGTAGGGCGCGCCGTAGTGCTCGGCTACGACTTTCATCCATAAGGGATGCAGCCGGCAGAGTTTTTTGGTGGACACGACGAGGTCCGGGTCGGGTAAGCGGATGCGGGAGAGCGCATTTTCCACGGCTTCGGGGAAATGGCCCTTCATAAAGCCATAATGGGTTTTGAAATAGGAACAGAGATCCTGAGGGGCGCCGAGGCTTTCGGACACTTCGATGAGAACGGGAGCGAGCTGAGTGCTCCCGCACGCCGCGGAGAAGTTTTCCGGAAACATGGGGATGAGCCCCATGGCGTAATCGATTTCGGTGGGATCGACACCGGTGTGATACACGATTTTGGCGGATCCCGAAGACTTGGCCTCGTAGGCTCGTTTGTAATAGTCCATCACTCTAGGGAACACCATTTTCGTGGTATTCAAGGTTTTTAAGGATTTGGATGTTTTGGAGCTAGCTTTTTCACCCATGTGAGGGTCCTCCTGCGCGACCGAAAGCTCTGACGAGCGGGCGAAACCGGGGCAATTTAAACCGGCCGGCTGGTATGTTTTGTCGGGCGGCCTGAGCCCCCCTGTGGTGTACGGGTTATGCAAGCACGGGCAACGCTTTTGGAGGCGTGATCCTTCGCGCGCCTGAAACAGTGTCAGATCGGCAGATCGCCGATAAAGACCTTATATATTTCCTCAGCCAGCTCTTCCGGCGGAACGGACCCTTTGGGGTTGAACCATATATACGGCCAGTTGCACATGCCGATCAGGGAAAAGGTTACAAGCTTTATTTTCAGCGGTTTATCCTTATATCCCGTGACCAAACCGCGGATATTCTCCGCCAATAGATTTACGTATTCTCTCTCTTTTTGTTTCACCTGGTTGTAGTACTCGTCAGGAAGATGGTGCGCTTCGTGAAGGATGAGGCGAGATTGGTGGAAGTTGTCACGATAGTGGGCGATATGATGGTGGATGAACAGGCGTATTCTATTCCTGTGGTCATCCATTGATTTTAGTTTTTCTTTCAATTCTTGCAGCGTCTGATCCATATAGCGTAACAGAATCAAAAAAAGAAGTTCTTCCTTGGTTGAGAAGTAGTGGTAAATGCCTCCTTTACTAATACCCACGGCATTGGCGACATCGGCGAGAGTGGCTGTCAGGTATCCTTTGTTGCTGAACACCTCCGCGGCTCTCGTGCAGATTTCATCGATTTTCAGCTTGCCTTTGTGGCTGAATCGATCGAACTTTTCAACTTCGGTTGCCGGTTTGAACACGAGTCGCCCCCGCCGGGAAAAAGACTGACCAGGAAACAGGATGTGGAAGAACTACGGAACAAAAAAACCGGCCAGCTGGTCAATATCTAATTCAGGGCGACCTGTTTTGTCAAGATAAAAATGTGTTCAGCCGTCCGGATTGAAAAGTCACGGACGGTCTCGTTGAATGCTCACCGGAGAAAGCCATATCCTCCTCCCGACCGGATCGAACCTGTCCGCGAGACCTTCGGAACGGACCTTCGCGGTTCTATATCGTTCGATCCGGTCGGACGCCGGAGCCGTCGCATTCCCCTATTCACGGCAACGTCTATCGGGCTCGGAGGAGCTCAACGTGGATGGAAATGGTCACGTCTTTGCCGATTACTCCCTGCTCGTAGTATTTGCCGCTACCCACATGGTAGATCAGACGGTCCAGCTCGTATTCAGCGTCGAAACCCGCTACCTCCTGCTTGTCGTTGAAAGGGTCGGTCCTGCTGCCGAGGTAGGTAAAAGGGAGTTCGATCTGCAGAATCACGTCTTTGATCTTCAGTTTCCCTCGGGCGATATAGTCGTTGTCTTTCTTGTGCACAATCTCGGAGCTGGTGAATGTCATATACGGAAATTTCTGCGCGTCGAGGAACTCCTCCGAACGCAAATGCTCGTCCCGCTTTTCGATCCTGGTATCGATGCTGTTTACTTCTATCCGGACGTGGATGAAGCTTCCCTCGAGATCGTTGGGATCAAAAAGGACTTTCCCGTCGAATTTTTCAAAAACTCCGGATACATAGGCGAAGATGTGCCTGATTTTGAACACAATCTCGCAATGGTTGGGGTCAAAGGTCCACTCGGGGGCGGCCCCCGACGATCCGGAGGTGAGTAGTAACGTGGATAAAATCAATAGAACACCCGCCGGCCTCCTCATACCCGTACTCCTTTTGAAAGTGAAAATGGAAACCCTCGCCATGACGCAATGCATACAGTGTAGTCCGGACGACCGGTCGTTCTCAAACTCTTTCGTGCATATTCCGCGATGCCTATCCCGCTCCCGGACACGAATTTCAGGGCAGGTCGGCTTTGCCGCTCCCATTAAACTTGCACAGGGCGTAAAAGATGGGATAATACGATCGACGGTTCTAACCGATCCACCACTTCTCGAGTTGAACAGATGAATCCTGTCGTGGACAAAGTGCTCAAACGGTTCAAGAGAGCGATGCGGGCTTCCGGCATCCCAATAGGAAAGATGGGCGAACGCTTTCTGTCTCCCGTGGTGGGGGATCTGATGCGCTCCGACTACACGAACCACGCGTTTGTCGAATTCACCACGGGTTGTAATCTGAAATGTGTCTATTGCGCTTCACGACAGGCCGGCTACAAAGCCATGGACCTGGATCTGAGCCGGTTTGAGGATATCCTTCGAGATCTGAAAGCAAGGGAGGTCTCACTGGTTTCGGTGCACGGGCATGGGGAAACCACCACGGTGAACCGGTGGCGCGACTACTGCGAAAGGCTGCTCGATGAGGGCATGCGCGGCGCCGATCTTCGGACCATCGTCCGTAACATGACAATGATCCGCGACGAAGCCTTTGCTCAGGGACGCAAGCCGCCTCGTTTCGGCTGGTCCATCGTGGTTTCGGACAAGACCGTCTTCGGCCTGTCGGACCTGGCGGCCTTCGGGCTGGCCCAAAATGTGCGCCGGTTCACCTTCTGCAACCTGGTGGAATACCCTTCGGAACACGACGGTTTTTTCGTGCGGCCCATCGCCCGGTTGTCCGAGAGGGAAACAGGGCGTCTGCCCGGTCTGATGCGGCGCGTCTCCGAAACCATCCGTCGCCGCGGCGCCGAATGCGAGATTCAAGAACCGCTGCTGGACAGCCTGAAAGCGCATTTCGATGAAGGCCGGATCGCCGACGGCTACGCACATCCTACACATGGTTTGAACGGAATTGAGCCCGGACCGTCCTATCCCCGTGGTGAAACCCGGACCCGGGACTGTCTGGATCCGTGGGACGTGGTGTTTATCGGAGCCGACGGCTCGGTGCGGCCGTGCTGCGTCACACAGGAAAGGGTAGGCGACCTGTATGAAGGACCAGGCCTGGGCGCCATGCTCAACAATTCCGCCATCAAAGCCTACAGGCAGGGACTGGTCACGGGCCGTCTGAAGAAACCCTGCCTGAACTGCCATATGCGGGGGTGGACCGACGTCGAGACCCTGCGGTTCAAGGTGCGGAAGCTGAAGCTGATACGGCGGTTACGGAGGCTCATGTGAACGGCCGAATCTACAGGTTGTGTCGAGGGGTGAAATCAAGGTAATTCAAGGCGTTAGGTTACGCTCGCTATCCCAACCTTCTATCCTGAATACCGGTTTTACGGCGGCTTCGATTTCCCGACCTTCTCCGGATTTATCTTGCAAAGCCGTAGGGGCTGGTTTCAAACCCGCCCGGACAACGTCTGCTCCAACAATGCCCTCCGTATTATCGAGTCTGTCCGGGCCGTCCATCCGACAACACACCCTCATCCCGACCTTCTCCCAGAGGGAGAAGGAGTTTGAGTCCGGACATCCGGTCCCAAAGTCGCAGGGGGCTGGTTTTCCATCGACCGGCTCAGGACCTGCGGCAAACCCGCCCGGACATCCGGGCAAACAGATGAGGTTGTTTCGACCTGATCGGAGGATACCCACGGTAGGGTGCGCGTTGCGCAGCATTTGGCGAAACCGTTCGAATGTATCGAATCCTACCTCACACCGGCCGGCGCGGCCAACTCGTTGTCCGCATTGCGAAGTAACAAGAGGCCGCGCCCCGGGTGCGACTTCACGCACGTTGATGATGCGCAGGGTACAGCCGCCTCTCGTCCTTTCACAATCCATCCGCTAGGAATTGAAATCAGGGATGAGAGGCCGCACAAACTCCAAAAGATTGCCGCCGCGGAAAGGACGGCATGGCATATTGAAGCCTTTTCAGAGGTCTTCCCCCCGTGAATGACCACAAACCGGTTAAGGTTTCCCTCGCAGTGATAAACTGCAGTTAGAGTTCCATGGCCGCCCGGAATCCGGCTTCCACTGCCCCGGCCGCGTTGGAAGCGCTCTCCGCGTCGCCGATGACACGGACCCGGCCGGGCAGCATCGCCTCGATCTCCCGGTACAACCGGTTTGCGGGGCGGGCGCCCACGGCCATGACCACCGTGTCCGCGGGTATTTCCACGATTTCGTCCGCCTTGTCCCGGACCACCACGCGATCGGGACGCACTTCCAACAGCTTCGTGTTGTTCAATAGGGTAACGCCGTACAGTTTCGTCTTTTTCAGCACGGTCCAGCGTGTCGAGCGGCCGATGTCTCTGCCCAGTTCGGGGGTCATTTCAATGACGGTGACCTTCTTTGCGCCTCTGCCCATGAGTTCCTTGAGGGTTTCAGGCGATTCGGCGTCGTGGAGCATGAGGAAGTAGAGCTGTTGGGGTGTGAGGGCGCCCTTTTTGGCCAGATAAATGCCGGTTTCGAGACCCACGGCGCCCCCGCCCACGACCACCACATTCCGGCCGGTCCGAGCGGTCCCTTTAAGCACGTCCCAGGCCTGCACCACGTGAGGAGCGTCCATGCCCGGAATATCCGGCACGAGGGACTCCGCCCCTGTGGCCAAGAAGACGGCGTCGTATCCGCCCTTGCGGGCATGGTCCGCGGTGAATCCCTTGCCTAGCCGCACGTCGACGCCCGCTTTGGCCATAGCGGCGGCGTAGTAGCGAAACAGTTCCAGAAACTCGGTCCTTCGCACCCTGCGGCGCCGCCGCCCGCGACCGCCAATTTTCCGGGCGTTTCCGTCTTGGTGATGTTCGTCCGACATTCTTCGCCGGCTTCCGCATTGACCAGACAACCGACCGGTTTGACGGCAAATACATGATCGAAACATTTCTGGTTGCAGGCGATACAGGGGCGAATTTCGTCATTCCGGCCCTCGATGGCTTTCTTCGGAAGTTCGGGATCGGCGATGAGCGAGCGTCCAAAACAGATGAGATCGCCGAAGCCCTCGCGCAACAGCTCTTCGGCCAGGTCCGGCCGACCGATGCGATTGCTCGCGGCTACGGGAACGCTCACGGCCTCGCGTATGCCCCGGGCCAGATACGCGAAACCGGCGCGTGGAAGATCTCCCGTGATCTGCGGCACGCGCGTTTCATGCCATCCCCCGGTTACGTTGATCAGGTCGGCGCCCGCTCCCTGACAGGCCCTGGCGAAAAGCTGAGCTTCCTTGTTGGTGTGACTCCCCGGCACGAAGTCGTTTCCCGCGATACGGACGCCCACGCAGAAATCGTCACCCACGGCTTTCCGAACGGCCCGTATCACATCGATGCCGAAACGCATCCGGTTCTCGAGGGGACCTCCGTATTCATCCTCGCGTTTGTTGATCACCGGCGACAGGAACTGCGAAATGAGGTATCCCGCCGCGGCCAGAACCTCGACCATGTCAAATCCGGCTTCCTTGGCTCGAACGGCCGCCGAAACGAAATCTCCGGTGACCATCCGGATGTCTTCCAAGGTCATTCCCTGGGCGTTTTCGTTCGTGAATTTCGACCGGTGACTGGACGAGCTTAACGCGTCGCGCCGTATCAACGCCTGATGCGCATACGCGCCCGCCATGTAGAGCTGGGCCGCGACCTTGGCGCCGTGGGCTTTGCAGGCCGCCGTAAGTGCCTTGAGGCCGGGAATGTATTCGTCTTTGTCAAGGCCGACCATGGTCTGCCCGCCGGACCATTCGTCTACAAGGCAACCACCCACGATGATGAGGCCCACGCCGCCTTTGGCTCGCTCTTCGTAAAACCGCACCAACCGGTCCGTTACCGTGCCGTCGGTGCAATAATTCAGATGCATGGCAGGCATCACCATGCGGTTGCGCAGGTCCATGTGATTGATGGATATAGGCTGAAACAGGATGGGGGAAGTCATGTGCAGGCTCCTTGTGTTGGATTGATCGGATTCATTCCGTGCATGGTGCCCGAAAACACGGGCTTCGGCAAGGCTTAATATGGCCGGCGTACTATAGGCGAGGGAAACCCCTCAAAAAATCCCACAGGAGGCGGGAAGCCCCTATCATTTCGGCGCGAACCAAAACGCGAAACATGCCACCGCCATCACGATCCCAAGAACAATCGATGCGCCGATAACTGCCGCCGTGCCTATTTTCCCATCCCTTTCGGCGGTTCGTTCCGTAGGGGCGGTTCGCGAACCGCCCCTACTAAGAATGCCGCCCCGATCAAATCCCCCTCGCCATCGGTACGGGGGAGAGGCAGGGTGAGGGGGCATATGTGAACACAGGCCGCCGGATCGTTGCTTGAACAACAAGAACTTCAAGCCCGGAATCCGCGTCGCCACATGGAACCGTAGGGGCGAATAAACATTCGCTCCCACGGCCGCGCACGCGATTTCAACCCGTCCCTGCTTGATTGATTTGGAGCACACCGGATAAGATAAACAAAGCGTACACATTCTTAACTGGAACGATGTTCTCCTGAAACAAACGTCGGGTTTTGCAGCATGCTCCATCTCTCCCAAGAAGAGGCCTATGCCTACGTGTTCGCCGCGGCGGCGGTTTCGGAGGCGCGCGGTCTTCCGTTGGCGGACCGGCTGCGCATCATCGATTCGTTTCCGAACCCGACCCGTGTTGCCGATGAAGATCCCCTGCCTGCGCCGGCAAGCGCGGCTGAAACGTGCGGAGTCCGGCTTTCCGAGTCGTTCTTGAGACAGGTACGGCGTAACGCAGGCCTTTACAGGGAGAAGGCCAAGCGGTGGTTGGACGGCGGATTGCGGGTGTTGAAGAACCGGGATTCCGGCGAACGCGACGGGCCTCGGATTTTTTTCGTCTTCGGGAGTGAACCGAAGAAGGACGCGCGCAGGGTGGCCGTGCTGAATTCCAGAAAGCCGGGACGGATCACTCCGGACGAACGATGGCCCAAAGTGACCGGGCATCTGGCCGGGAAGGCCTGTGAGGAAGGGTTCGATTTGGTGACAAGTTACGGCAACGTTCCTTACGACCTGGTGAGTCATGTGGGGAACAAACTGGGCGCACACGTGTGGGTGGTGTGTCCGGACGGCAGCCCGTTTCGACTATCGGAGGGAAGCCGTTTGGGGTCCGAATTCCCGGGCCGGGCCGAACTCTTCCATTCCGGAAGGACCACCTTCGTATCTCCTTTGCCGCCCTGTTCCAGGCGGCTCCACCGGGAAGCGGCGGCTCTCCGGGACCGATGCGTTGGAAATCTGGCGCATGAAATCTGGGTGGCGGAAATCCGCGGCGGGGGAAACATGGAAGCCGTGGGGCGACGGGCCCTCGAGCGGGGCAAACCGGTGCGCGTATATGCTCCGGGAAGGTTCGGCGCTTCCACGGGCGGCAATCGCAATCTGCTGGAAACGGCGTGCGGCGGGAATGTCGGGCGTATCGACACGCACTCTCATCCCGGCCTTGTCCCAAAGGGAGAAGGCCAAGGCTGGAAGGCGAATGTCAACTCAACAGGGACGACCTGCGCTGGTTTAACCGCCAAGACGCCGGCATCGCGGCTCGATGAGCCCATACTCGTGCATTATACCCGTCGCTGCAACGGCGCCTGGCCCGGCCAGACGCATCGAGACTATCTCGAGGGGGTGCTCGGGGGAGCGGAAGACTTCGAGCACACGGCCTTCCAGGCTCTCCGGCGCATCCTGAGAGAAGGACGAATCCGCGCCGGCCACCGCCTCATCCGGGGCGCCCTGGACACGGTTTCGTTCACCGAATGCGAGCCCGACGAGATCCGGCGATTGATCCGATGGCAGTCGGCCCTTGTGCGGTGGAGCTTCGAGCCTTACGGGATCGTGTTTCCCAAGGCTTTGCTCGAGGAGATGGGCGCGGTTCCTGTCCTCTACGGAGACGCGCAAACGTACGAAGCACTGGATGAAGTCCAGAAGTTCCGCTTTCAGCATCTGGACCCCAACCGAACCGACTGGTCCCAAGAGAAGGAATGGCGGTGCAGGGGGGACCTGATGCTTTCGGCTGTTCCCGGAGATCGTCTGAGGGTCATTGCGCCGTCGGACGAAGAGGCGGCGGAGATTTGGCGAGAGTACGGCGTCGAGCGATGGGCGGAAGAGAAATGACGGCGAAAACCTCCTCTTTTTTGCGGCGTGAAGCGGTTCCCGCCGTTCTCATGATGGGATCCGTGGTTCCGGCGCTTTTTCTCGGCTACATCCTGGATGTGGCACTGGTCCATTTGTACGCGTCTTACCAGAATACGGGATTGCCACAGATTACGGTTCCGGTGTACGAGGCTCTGGCCGGGCATCGGGGTCTTGCCCAGGAAATCATGCTGGCCTGCTGGCTGGGCATGGCGGTGTGGTTCGTGAAGCAGGCGTTGAGTTATACCTCGTCCGAAACCTTCCGGAGTCGATTCCTGATGGGTTTTGCGGTGATGTGGCTGGCGATGCTATCCATTTTCCTAGGGATTTTGAGCGCGTGTCTGGCGCCGTCGGATATACTCCTGGCCCGCATATCCGACGGGTACCGGGGTTATGCGGTGTTGCACGCGATCATCGGTTTCGAACTGCTGGCCGTGCCGGTCCTGGCGATCAAGGCGATCCGTGTCCGAAAGAGAGAACGAACCTGACCGAAGGGCCAACAAAACGATGGTTCGCCGTGCGGAGCCTTGCGATGCGGCAACTTGAGGAGCGGAGGACCATTCACGCCACAGGTATGTAGGGGCGGCTTTGAAAGCCGCCCTTCAGTTTACTATCGGCGAGGTATCGATTTTTTGAAATTTTCTTTTTGGAGACCCAGCCGTTTCATCTTGTTAAACAGTCCCCGGGGATGAATGCCGGCCAGTTCGGCGGCCTGTCCAACACGGCCCTCGGTTTTCTCGAGCACCATTTGAAGATATAGCCGTTCCACCCGTTCCATGACTTCCTGTTGGACTTCCGAGAGGGTTTTGTTTTCCCACGACAGAGGAGTGTTGGCGTCGTTCGGCAGGATTTCCCTGACCGCCGACCGGTCTTCATGGAAACTTCCGGGTAGATCTTTTAGCGTGATCTCACGGGACTTGCTGAGCAGCATGGCCCGCTCGATGACGTTCATCAGTTCGCGCACGTTTCCGGGCCAATCATAGCGGCATAGAGCGTCCATGGCCGCCGGCGAGATGCGGTCCACCTCACGGGCGATCTTGTTCCGGTAGTAACGTAGGAATTGTTCCGCAATGGCGGGGATGTCCGTTCTTCGTTTTCGCAGGGGCGGTATGGTCAGCGTCACGATGCTCAAGCGATAGTACAGGTCCTGGCGAAAGTTTCCCTGCTGCACTTCCGTCTCCAGATCCCGGTTGGTAGCGGCGATGACTCGAACGTCCACCCAGATGGGACTTTCCCCGCCGATGGGCTGGACTTCATAGTCCTGGAGCACTCGGAGCAGTTTGGCCTGGAGGTGCAAAGGCATCTCTCCGATTTCGTCCAGGAAAATGGTTCCTCCGTGAGCCAGCTCGAATGCGCCTCGACGAGATCGGATGGCGCCGGTGAACGCTCCCTGCTCGTGTCCGAAGAGTTCGCTTTCAAGGAGTTGTTCGGGTAAGGCAGCGGTATTGACCGTAACGAAGGGACCGGCCGACCAGGGGCTTTCAGCGTGAATGGCCTTGGCCAGATGCTCTTTGCCGACCCCTGTTTCGCCCTGCAGCAACAGAAGCGTTCTGCTGGGAATCACCTGCTGCACCTCGTCCATGAAGATCTGCATCTCCTCGCTGTGGGAGGAGAAGTCGCCGAGTTTGGGTTTCAATTGGCCTTTGCGATCGAAGCGATCCAGAAGGTGGAACTGCCGCCGGGATTCCAGGGTGGTTTCGATGGCTTCCACAAGGCTTCTATCCGAAACTCGGGCGTAGAGGACGACGTCGGCCCCGGCCGCTACCAATCGGGCGTGTTCTTCGGACGAGTCGGTGTCGTGGAGGATCACGGTCGTCGGCTTTTCAGGCAGGTCGTTGAGCATGGCGATGCCGCCTTCAATGGGATTCGGGATCATGGACCCACTGACAACGATGATGTCTCCGCAACTGCGAACCAGTTCCTGCCAGGCTGTCTTGAGTTGCCTGCAGGACTTGACCTGGACGTCGGAAACGGAAAAGCTTTTTTCCAGTCGCTTTTGCAATGGCTTGTTCCTGATGGCAAAGACAAGTCGGATCAACATGGGCTGTTCTCCTGAAATCGGTATATATCTACCGATTTAGTCGGGCGTACTTTGTTTCCCGGATAGCATCTTTTCAGATGTTAAAGAAAGAGAGATCGCTCCCTCACTATTTTGACCTTTAATATCAATTAGTTATAGAAGCAACACTCCTTTTCGCCTCAAACGCTCCGCGGGTCCCTTCGATCTTTGATGCGTCAGCATGCCGATAAAGTGTAATTAATAGCACTTTGATACAGATTTTTCAATTAATCGGTATTCGTTTACTTAAAAAACATACCGTTGCCCGGTCGGGGGAAACAGGCCATCGGATATTGCTTAATTAAAAAAAGGAGTTATCGGTAGCGTTAATTTGGCATAAAACGTGCTAGAGGGGTAAGACCTATCGTTTTTTCAAGCTCGAATCAGCTTCATATGGACGTGCGAAAACGAGGACAGACAGATGAGGAAAGAGAAAGAGCCCGATCGGAAAAAGAAGCGGGACAACAACCCGAGGGATCGGGAACCGTATGATGAAAATCTGTATGAGGATGAAGAGATTTCGCGTCAAAAAAAATCCGGCGTACGCTTCCATCGAAAAAGGACGCTGAAAGACGAACTCATGGGAAAGTAACCGCAACTTCTTGTGAAGGCAGGCCGCGTTCCAGAAACGAAATTTTCCGGGCCTCAAAAGAGAAGGGAGATGAAGAGGAGTTGGCTTCGAAAGTGCGAGAGCATCGCGAGTGTCCGATTCCAAGGGCGGCTGTTTGGCTGTAACAGCCTGCAGGAACTGTGAGAAGGAAACAAGGAGAGGGTCTCCTCCAGAAACCGCTCGCATGAGCTGCATGGCGTCTCCTCATTCGAGAAGCGGCTGAATCGCCGGAATATCGTATATCCCGGACACCGGAAAAAGGAACGTATTCAACTTAACATTCGGATGAGTGGCCGTGAAGAACGCCGTCCGGAGGTATACTGAACCGGAAACGAGATCCGTTTTACGGCTGGAAAGGAAATAGCGCATGAAGAATACGGCCCTGAAAGCTAGAGAAATAGAAGCAAATGTTTGGGGCATCGCCTCTGCGATTGACATCCACAACTGCGATGCCGACAAAATTCGAGACGCTGAAGCGATCCGGCGTTTTGTGATCAAATTGTGCCAGCTGATCGAGATGAAGCGCTTTGGAGATACCATGGTGGTTCATTTCGGGGAAGACGAGCGGGTAGCAGGGTATTCGATGGTGCAACTCATCGAGACCTCCCTCATCTCCGCTCATTTTGCGAACCAGACGAATGCAACCTATCTGGATGTGTTCAGCTGCAAACCCTATGATCCGGAGACCGTTCAGGCCTTCGCCCAAGAGTATTTCGGAGGTACCCACAGCACTCTCAACGTAACGCTGAGGCGCTAAGATGACTACCGTTAAAACGTGTGAAGACCCTGAAGGGTGCCGGCGTCTCTGGGAACGGATATGGCCCGCCGAGTGCCTGTTCGACTTGTGGCCGGTGCGATCCTGTTTTCTGGAGCCCTTTGATCGTACCCCCTACTTCCTGGTTGCGGAACACAAAGGAGTTGTAAGGGGGATGCTGGCGTTGAGCTGGATCGAGGAGAAGGCGTGTTTCGGTCACTTTCCGGGCGAGACCTGGAACGGGAAGACGTGGCTGGAGCAGAACCGAATCCCGGCCTCCGGCCCCTTGGTAGCCGCGGAGCTTCTGAACCACGTTCCCGCCGAGGCTCATCTGCGATATCTGACCCGGGAATCGCTGCCACAGAATGAAGAACTCGTGGAGCTGGACGAGGTGGGCTATCTCTTTTTCCCAAGACAGTATGATTGGTCCTTCGAAACCTACATGCAGCAGTTTTCAGGTAAAACCCGAAAGAAGCTGGTCCGGGAGTTAAGCCTTCTGAAATCCATGGGCGTTTCCTATCGATATGACACGCTTTCGGATATGGATCATCTGTTCGACTTGAATCGAAACACGTTCGGGGAACGGTCATATTTCAACGATCCCAGGTTCTTGAAGTCCTTCGAAAATCTTGTGTCCTGGCTGCGTAACAACGAACTCCTCCGGATCACCACGGTCATGGTGGGCGGCGAGGTCGCCGCCGTTGACGTTGGTGCGGTGTGGAACCGCTCGTATACCGTTCTGGCCGGAGGCGCGCATTCGGACTTTTCGGGTGTCGGCAAACTGATCAACTTTCACCACATCGAGTGGGCGTGCCAACGTCGTTTGGAAAAGGTCGATTTTCTTTGTGGAGATTTCGGTTGGAAAGAGCGGTTTCATCTGGATCCCCACCCGCTCTTCGAGATTCGAATTGCTCCGTCGCCGGCGCTTCAGGGGAACACCTGCTTCGAAAATAGACCCGCCTTCGAGCGGACTCAGCGCCCTCGTCTTCATCTGCAAATATAATGGTCTTCCGCTGAGGGAAACATACAAGGTTTTCCAAGCGTTCGCTTCGAGAGCCGCACCGCCCAAGGCGGTGCGGCTGCACCATTTGGAGCCTGTCGGCCTTCCCGGACTTCGTCGTAATGAGCTGAAACGGATGTATGCAACCGAATCATAACCCAAAAGTACTGGTGGTCGGTACAACGGCCGACTACATCGAGTGGATCCGCCGCGCATGCCCCGGCCGGGCGCTCTTTCTCACGGAACCGGGGGTGCGGCGGACGGCGCTGGAACCGGCTCCGGCTCCGGTTGAGGAACTCCTTTCCGACTTGGCTGACTACGACGCGGCGAGGGATGCATTGAGGGCGCATCTCCTGGCCTGGGAACTCAAGCTCGACGGAATCGCCTGTTTCGATTGTGAGTCGATGGAGCTGACGGCGGTTCTCGCGGAGGAGTTTCATCTGAGTTATCCTTCCGCCGAAACCATTGGGCGTTGCCGGGACAAGTATGCATCCAAACGGCTCTGGCAAGAAAGCGGAGTGCCGTGTCCTCGAACGCGATTGGTTCGATCATCGGCCGAACTCGGCGCCTTTTTCGAAGACATCGGTGGTCCTTGCGTGTTGAAACCGCTTACGGGCAGCGGCAGTGAGCTGGTGTTTTGCTGCAGCGATCCGGAGGAGTGTGAACGAGCCCTGCTGGAGATCCGGCGCGGATTGGAAGCCAGGGAGACCCATCGGATGTACGGCAACTCCGTATCCAAGGGTCCGTGCGTGGTGGCGGAGGAGTTCGTTGCCGGGACCGAGTTCAGCTGTGATTTCCTTGTCCGGGATGACCGGGTGGATGTTCTACGGCTGACTCGAAAGATTCATTCCACCGAGGGACCCTTCGGCACGATTCGCGGCTATGCCCTGGTTACACGTCCTCCGGGAGACATGGATCAACGTCGGTTCGAGCGGGTTCTTGGTGACGGCGCGAAGGCTTTGGGGATTACCGACGCGATTTGCATGGTGGATTTTCTCGTACGCGACGAGGGCATCGTGCTGTTGGAAATGACTCCCCGCCCCGGTGGGGATTGCCTACCGTTCCTTCTCCGCGAGGCGGGCCATTTGGACCCGCTGATTCTGACCCTCGATATCGCTCAGCGACGCCCCGTCCGCCCCGTTCTCTATACGGGTGCGAAAAACTGGGTAGGGCTGCGCCTGCATGCCGGGCGCAACGGCGTTTTGCGGGCCATGGATGTGCGTCCGCTTCGCCGGGACCCCAGAGTGCGTGAGGTGCATTTAATCCGAACGCCGGGCCACATCGTGCGAATGCCTCCGGAAGACTACGATTCCTGGTTGTTGGGTCATGTCCTAATGGAACCCTTTGCCGAACCGGATGTAGAAACTCAGTGTCACGAGCTTTTTGGACGGTTCGTGGTGGAGATCGAATCATAACATGATGGTTGAAGACCCGATCACGATTCAGGATTTGAAATCCGTGTTCGCCCAGGAATGCCCTACATTGCCCGAGGCGGAGCTTAAGCTTTTTGTACACCATTATTTTCAATTCCGGGACACGTATCTGGACATTCTCGGCATACATCCGCCGCCGATCTATGTTCTGGAGCCCTCGGTCCTGGAGCAAAGAGCGCACCGATTCCGGAATGCCTTCCGCGCACATTTGCCTGAATCGGCTTTTTATTTTGCCGTGAAGAGCAACAACCATCCCGAGGTGTCCAACATCCTTCTTGGCTGCGGCTTCGGCCTCGAGGTGTCCAGCGGTCTCGAACTCGATACGGCCTTAAAGCTCGACGCGCGGGATATTGTCTTCAACGGTCCCGGAAAGACGGAAGCCGAACTGCGGTTGGCCGCAAGGAATCCCGAAAGCGTTGTCGTGCTGATGGACAGCTTCGGGGAACTGCAGCGGCTTGAAGCCATCGCGGCGAAAGAAAACGCGCAGGTTCGAGCCGGCGTGCGCCTGACCACCATCCCGGAAGGGCTTTGGCGGAAATTCGGTATTGTTCCGGACGACTTGCCTTCTTTTTGGGAAACCGCCGCCCGTTGCACCCACGTGCGGTTGGTGGGTCTGCATTTTCATTCCAGCTGGAACCTGACTCCTGACTCCCAGATCGGGTTCACCGAGGTCCTGGCCGGGGTTTTGACGCGGATGCCCGGGTCCTTCAGACAGCAGTTGGAGTTTATCGATATCGGGGGAGGGTACTGGCCGGGTCAGGGTGAATGGCTTCAGACCGCGGGGACTCCGAAGGGCATGCTGAGAAAGGCCCTCATGAGACAGACCGAGTCCGGTCCGGTCCATTACCGGATGCCCGCTCTATCCATCGAGCGCTTCGCCGAACCACTTGCAGCGGCCATTCGAGAACAGATCCTTCCGATTGTGGACTGCCGGATCTTTCTCGAACCGGGTCGATGGATCTGCAACGACGCCATGCATCTCCTGATATCCGTTGTAGACAAGAAGGCCGAGGACCTGGTCATCACGGACGCCGGCGCCAATGCCGTCGGTTGGGAACGGTTCGAGACGGACTATTTCCCGATATTGAACCTGACTCGTCCCGCTATGACGGAAAGGCCATGCCATATCCTGGGGTCTCTGTGCACCCCGCACGATGTCTGGGGATACGGTTACTGGGGCGAAGACATCCGGCCGGGCGACGTGCTCATGATTCCGACGCAAGGAGCGTACACGTACAGCCTCCGGCAACATTTCATCAAACCCGTGCCGCCGGTGATTACGGTTGGGAATGTTGCGTCGACGCCCGGACACTGAAGGTTGAAATGCGGAGGGGGCTGATATGGAGGAAAACGTATCCGTTCAGAGAGATCGGCCCAGAGACATGCTTTCTGGCCCTGAGCGCAAGTTTTCAGGGAACTCGAAAAAGTCGTGGTCTTTTCTTTGGGACCCTTTCCCCACGTCACAGACGACTCATCGTCCAATACTGGGCAAGACGTATTTGGACAAGTCTTAAAAGCACACCTGGCCATTCCCCGCTGTCTGAGGGATGTGCGTCATGCCCGCAAGACCCTTGGTTTGCGGCTAAGCTCGACAGGGGCTTCCACACACAACCACAGATGTGATACCGCTATGGGGCAAGCTTTCCCGTGGCTTTCCAACCATTGAAAATCTCTGCTGTGATTCGAACAGTAGATTTCGCGCTGTTTGAGTAGAGAATGGTTGGTGGTATTCATTTCTCTGCTTCTTTCGATATCGTCAAGGACAGATGCAAGCTTATCATATGAATAGCCGCCTTTTACATATCCGACCATCAAGGCATCCTGCATAGCCCAGGCATAATCGCCGTTGACGAACCGTATTAGGCCTTTCTTGCAGTAGCAGGAAAAAATTGAGTGTTTGCTGTCAATCGGTTTGCATTCTACAAAGAGCCCGTCCTCTTCACTGAGAATCGGTCGTTTCTCCCGTCTTAAACCGAAGACGATATCGGGCATCTTATCGGGATGTTCATTATCATAATTCGTGATCGTAGGTTCTCGAACAACTCGCCCAAAGAGCTCGCAGTTGAATCCATCAACCTCCCCGTTCTTTCGCAAGCGGTTTTCAAGAATCCAGACCAAGTGGAGTGTGATGGCGTCTTCGTGTGCGGATTGTAGGCTGAACCCCTCAATCGGCGTCTCTCTCAGCAACTGCCAGGCCTTTCTGATTACCTTACAGAGAAGCAGCAGGGTACGTTGCGGGATTGGTGGGTGAGGTAATTCGAATTTTACACCCAGGGTAAAAAAACCTTTCGCCATCAGTTCTTTCCCATGGGAAATACGTCAAGATGCTCATTGAGTATATCTATCGCACACAAGCGGGCACGACTTAGCGTCCAGTATCGATATTGGCTAATCATTCCCACTAGTAAGCATGCCTTGTCGTGAACAATAAAACGACTGCATCCTGTTCTATTGGCCTCTTCGGTGATTCGCGAGATAAGGGTCTTCTGCACCGTTCGTGATGGAGTTGCCGAAGCGGCTGATGAAGAAACCACAAAAAAATGCCAAGATGTGGGAATGTCTTCCGCCGGAATCTCTATCTCATCAACCGATACCGTCTCTCTCGTTATGTGGAAGGAAGGCTCGATCATTCGCTGCAGCGCAGCATAGAAGGCTTTGCGCTCAGCCAATTTTGGGGGTGCGTTGGCGCGATCCCGCGCCTCCTTGTAAGGCGAGGCCACTTCAAGCGTATCTTCGACAACCTGTCGGTCGTACTGGTCGAATCGGTAGAGATCAAAAATGAAGTCGTTGATCGCCTTCCATGGTTTTTTGGATCCGCTTTCAAGCTCACGGGACAGTTTCACGGCGATCTCTTGTTGCTGGTCGGACATGTCATGGATTTCCGGGAAAGGAAAGTGGTTGATGTTCTCCTTGAGAAAAGTTCTTCGTTCCGCGCCCATCCTCGAACTCGTCAGCAGCACGTGATACCTGAACAGATCCGCATGAGTGATCAGATAAAGAAGAGCTATAATCAAATCCGCTTCTTTGCTGCCGTGGGCGGAAAAGCCATAATAACTCTTACTGAAAGCTGTTGGTTTTCGAACGACGTATGATTTCGGCGAAAGCGACGAAGAGCCCGGTGACTCCGGCACAATAAGCAAAGGCGGTGTATAAAGTTCCACTAGCCTTAGCCTATGCGCTGTACTACGCTGGAACTTTGGCAGTGACGACGCACGAACCGAGAATTCGCCATTCGGCGGTCGTTGGAAATCGTCCAATTTCTGCATGAATGATGCGTCATATTGGACCTGCTTTGGGGAAAGATTGTACCCCAACCCCGAATACAGACCATTGTTACTCCAGTATTCCTCAACGCTCGGCCATTGCAAGTCGTCTATCTTATGAAGAAGTTCCACGTCGAGAATAGTTCCTATCGACAACGTCTTTAGCAACCGGGAATCCTCCACGGCCTTGCGAGCAGCTACGGGTTGAGCGGATTGATAATCAATACGGATGCGCCCCTCGTCATTAACGCGTCGTTCGAAATGAGGTGTAACAAAATAGAAATGCGTCTCTGCAGCGGGAAGGCGGTTGCGTGCGAAAAAAAGCATGAACGGCTGATCCATACCCGGCCATACTGCGGGGCTATCCGAAAGGTTTGATCCATTCAATATGCCCGTAATTTCGATTCCCTTCAGTATGGCATGAAATGCATCGATGCCCGGCTTCGACTGTTTGAGAAATATGCGTCCGGGCAGAGCCAAAGCAATAATGCCTCCCTGTTTGGCCCATTCGGTCGACCTCCACAGGAAAGGCAGGTCCGGATCGTTATCGGGATTATGGTAAGCCTGCGCAATCTCTTTAAGCCCGCGATTGGCCAGTATCCTACGAGTTAATTCCGTGAATCGTGCATTGATCTTTTCTTGCCCTCTGTTCAGACGAGTCCAAGGGGGATTACCGATGATCATATCGAAACGGCTGTTGAAGTTCTCGGAGACGTCCGAACGCAGACTGCCCAGCACAAAACCTTTGGCCGCCTGCTCTTCAGGTCGTTTGTGATTGTGGAGAACGACTTCCCTCAGTGGTTTTGGGAATTTCAGGCTTTCGGGAGGTTTCGGCGTACCATTAAGTTCAATGGCGGTAATGTAGAGAGACAATGCAGCCAAACGTAAGGCGGACTCATTGACATCGAAACCACAAAGTTGATCATACAGAATGGACTGAATCGTCTTTGTGTCGGGCCGCTTACCATCGTGCTCCCAGCGGGTTGCTACCAGTCTCCTGAACGCCAAAACGAGAAAAATCCCGGCGCCGCAACTTGCGTCGAGTACTTGAGCGTCCTCCCTGGCCGTGACGCCTTCAAATGCCTCGTCGACCAGGTAACGCGCAATATTCTTGGGTGTATAGTACGCGCTGGTCTTTTTCGTGTGTATCGGATCCCACGCCTTGCTGAAATTCTCATACACCTGACTGAGCACACCGACGGGTATGTGGGCAAAGTCAAGATCGCCCCAGTCAATCGTATATTGAAACTGCCCATCTCCTACCTGCTCCCAGCCCTCCAGGATGGCCCGTAGATGAAAGAATAATCTACCTTCTGTTTGTTCATCCGCCTGTCTGAATACACCTTCATAGTCGGGGGGGAGCGGAAGTAGGTCACCGTTGAAGGTTTCGTCGAGCCACCTGCAGGTTGAGACGGAATTGGTCACATTACCGAAACAGTCACCGACTGTCTTCGCTTGCGGACAAACGACATGAAGCTCACTCGCTTCTACTATCTTACGATCCGACAAGAAACGGAAGAACAATGCACGGCCGAGAAATGACAGGACATCCAGAGGTTCGAGTTTGTAGGTTTTTATGAGTCTCTCCGAAGAGTCGGTCATCAGATCATTAATTATCTTGAATACATAATCAGGCTCTTCAGGCTGGCCTTCTGAGGTAAAAACGCCGTTCACGACACTCTGAAAAAAAAGGGGGGCCGCAGAAGAAGCCTTCTTGATGGTTTTTGGGGGGGAGTTAAGCAGGCGGGAACGGTCCAAGTTGATGGGGTAGACATCCAACTCGCCCGGTTTCAGCACACCGAGATACGCCCTCTCACCCCGATTCGCCAGAAGACACTGCAAATTCGGCATCTGGCTGTCGTCCACATTTCGTATCTGTTCTCCCGATAGAATATAAAGGAGGGGCCTGGACTGGAACTCGGCGACGGCATCCACTGTCAGGCGCTCAGTCCCAGACTCCTCGAGCAGATCAAGGTAGTCCAAATGTTTGGGAGTCGGCTTGCCGCCGAGCGACACCACATCGTAACACCCGAAGTTCTTGACTTCCTCTGCGACATTCATGGGGAGCACCGAATATTCCGTGTTCGGACAATTCCCTGGTAACGCCCAAGGATGAGAATCGAGTCGATATTCTCCTTACCATATTTCAGGTCGTGAAAGGAAGGATTGTCGGCTTTGAGAACAAGCGAATCAGGTGATGAATAGACTCGCTTCAATGTAGCCTCCTGCTCTATGAGAACAGCCGCTATTTCCCCATTTTCGACATAATTTCGCTTTTGAATGACGGCGATATCGCCGTTTCTGATTCCGGCTCCGATCATGCTATCGCCCAGTACGTGCAGCGCAAAAAGCTCACCCCCACCAAACAAGCCAGGCGAAATGGGCAGGTGGCCTTCAAGATTGTCTACCGCCCATATGGGTAGACCCGCAGCAATCGTGCCGTACAGAGGGATGAAACCATTCTGTGTCGGAATGCTCTGCGTGGATAAGGGCGACAACCGAATTCCACGAGCTTTTCCGAAATTCAGACGGACATAGCCTTTCTTTTCGATCAGAGCGAGATGATTACGGACGGCGTTGAGGCTGCCCAACCCGAAGTGCGCACGTATTTCCTCCTGAGTTGGCGGGTAGCCGTTGTCCCTCTGCCATGCTGCAATGAATTCGTATATCTCGGACTGCTTGTTAGTCAGGCTCTTCAATGTGGTCCCCGGGCAAGTTCATAAATACTGCTATAATTAACAGTGATATTATACACAGTATGTAGAGAAACGCAAGACTCAAGTTGATTCAGACGATTTTCTTACTCGATTCTTATTTTATTGATATTGCGTAGTTTATTATGTCTGTTCATGACCGTCGAGGGCAGAAAATCGGGGAGGAGTATTCCGATTTTTGTTTGGAACTTAATAGGAGTCAGGACTGCATGTATGCCTCTGGTGCGTGCCCTATCCTCCGAAATACAGCCTTCACCCTATTCGCTTCGGTTTGTTTCAGTCCTTATATTGGATAAGACTAGGTCGGGTATTCGGTTTTTTCCCGTTTCTTGGAAGCGGGAAGAACTCCGATTGGAAGAGCCCGGATATAAAGGGAGACGATCATGGCAACCATGCAGGCAGTGAGATTTCACTCCTACGGGGACACCAAAGTCCTCGTACTGGAAGAGGCGCCCCGTCCCGAAGCCGGAGAGGGGGAAGTGCTCATTCGGGTCCACGCCGCAGGTGTGAATCCTCTGGATTGGAAAGTGCGCGCCGGTCACGTCAAGGCGTGGCTGCAGCACCGGCTCCCCTTGATCCCGGGTTGGGATGTCTCAGGGGTCGTGGAGGCGGTCGGCCCCGAGGTCACGAATTTCAAAGTCGGCGATGCGGTCTACGGCATGTTGGATTTCATGCGCGACGGCGCTTATGCGGAGTACGTGACGGCACGGACGCGGCATTTGGCGCTTAAGCCGAACTCCATCGACCATACTCAGGCCGGGGCGGCGCCCCTGGCCTCACTGACGGCCTGGCAATCCCTGTTCGAAGTGGCGGGTCTCGAATCCGGCCAAACCGTGCTCATTCATGCCGCGGCGGGCGGGGTGGGGCATTTTGCCGTCCAGTTCGCCAAGTGGAAAGGGGCCAAAATCATCGGAACAGCCTCCGCAAGCAACGCGGATTTTCTGCGGGCGCTGGGCGCCGATGAGGTGATCGATTATCGCTCCACCCGGTTCGAAGAGGCCGTGACCGACGTGGATGTGGTGCTCGATACCATTGGCGGAGACACCCAAGCGCGTTCCTGGAGGGTTCTCAAAAAGGGGGGAACTCTAGTCGCCACCTTGGGAGTCACCTCCCCGGAGGTGGCCCGCCAACACGGCGTGAGGGGTGAGGGGATCATGGTTCACCCTGACGCGGCTCAACTCGCTCAAATCGCGGCCTTGATCGACGCAGGGAAGGTGAGACCCGCTGTTTCCGCCATCCTTCCGCTGGCTGAGGCGTTTCAGGCCCATGAATTGAGCCGGACCGGCCACGTGAGGGGCAAAATCGTTCTTCGGGTAAGTGGTTGATCGGGGGCAATGCTATTTCATGCCACACGATGATGTACATCCCCGATATGCGCGGATTCCATCAGTACGGGTAGTCCATCTGTGCAGCGACTTGCTTGCGCGCATCGGCGCCCGCCCATTTTTGCACCAAGTGCAAGCCCGCGTCGATGGCGGCCGAAACGCCGCCCGCGGTGATGATGTCCACTTCATCGACCACTCGATCCTGAATCACCGTGTCACAGTAGAGTTCCAGCTCCTTGTACGCGTTCGGATGCGTTGTCGCTCTCCGTCCTCGAAGAAAGCCCGCCGCTCCCAGGAGCAGAGCGCCGGTGCATACGGATACCTTCAGTCGCGCAGATTCAGCGGCTTTCAACCAACCGATAAACGTGCGATCATATTGGAGGTTCCTGGCGCCATACCCGCCAGGCACAAACAGCATATCGTAGGAATCGAGGGATTCCGCTACGGTGTCCGCCTCGAACCGTAGTCCCCGATCATCGACAACATGCCGGGCGGTCGAACAGATACGCCATTCGAAATCGTCCATGATTCTCATGGACCTTAGACGTGTTACAGGGTCGTAAAATCCGATGAAATCCAGAGATGTCATGCGATCGAAGACGACAAACGCGGCTTTCATGAAATCAACCTCTCGCGACGTTGGGTGTGCAATCTGCAGCATCCGCCACCGTAAGACCATCGTCGTCCGTCGACAGTTCTTGAACGAATCAGACAACTATACGTAATTTAGGTGCAGGATGCATTAGACATCCGGATAATCATACCTGTTTAATCTTTCCTTTTCATTTCCGATCTGGTATACAACAGAACAACCGTTGGTAAATTCCATGGATTGAAACTGAGCAGGAATGCCGGGAACAACAGGGCGTTCGGCTTGATCCAAAAGCGGCCCGCCTGTTTCCGGACGGTTTTTATTCGTCTTGATTTCACAATGCCTCGCCGCCCTTCATGTACGGTCTTCGGACCCGTTTTCTAGCCCCCGCGCGGGCCGCATGCTTGATATCGACTGCAGCTTATTCGGATGCAAACGCAGAAAGGCGCTTGATAAGCGCCATCAGGAGCGCATGTATGGTGACCACCAACACAAATAAAAGGGAGAGCCGAATGAAAATGAGAGAACGTTTTGGCATCATCTGTCTGCTCACTCTGAGCATCTTTGTTTCGGCGAGCTTCATGGCCTCCAGCGCGGAATCGCGCGACAGCATTCTCGTGGGACACCCGGAGTGTCTTTCGGGGAAGTTTGCCAAAGCCGGAGAGCAGGCCATCGGCGGCGTCAAAGGGTGTATCAAGTGGATCAACGAGGTGTACGGCGGAGTCTCGGTGGGAGGCAAGAAGCTTCCCATCGAGTACGTCAACTACGACTGTGAGTCCAAAAAGGAAGTCGTCACCAGCCTCATCGAGCGATTGATCACGGTGGACAAGGTGAACTTCCTGCTGACGCCTTACAGTTCCCCCCTGACCTTGGCCGGCGCCCCCGTGGCCGAGAAGTACGGAATGCTCTACCTGGATCACGGCGGCGCCAGCGATCGCATTTTCGAACAGGGGTTTCGGTATGTCGTTCAAACCATTGGTCCCGGAAGCCTGTATCACGTGGGCACGCTGGACATGCTGCGCAAGGTGGACCCCGAATCCAAGCGGCTGGCCCTGCTATACAAGGATGCGGAGTTTTCGAGGGATGTGATGAAAGGCGCCGAGGAACACGCCAAAAAGATCGGCTATGACATCGTGTTCAAACGGACTTACCCTGAAGGCACCCCCGACTTGACTCCCGTTCTTTCGGATATGAAGTCGAGTAAGCCGGACATCGTCATCGGTGGCGGCCACTTTGAAGACGGACAGCTGTTTGCCAGGCAGATGGCGGATCTGGGCATCAACGCCAAAGCCATCTCGATTGTGGTGAGCGTCACGTTGCCCGCGTTTTACGAGGCCCTGGGATCCATCGCGGACGGCATCATGGGACCCTCCCACTGGGAATACGGGGTGAAATATTCGAAGGAGGCCGCGGACAAAGCAGGTAAGCAGTGGCTCGGCCCCTCCCAAGACGAGTTTGTGAGTCTGTTCAAGGAAGCCGTGGGCAAAGACCTGACTCCCGAGTATCATGCGGCCGAAGCCGGCGCGGCGATCCTGTCGCTCGTTAAAGCCATCGAGATGGCGGATTCGCTCGAGATGGATAAGGTCCGGGAGGCCTTTGGAAATCTCGCGTTCATGTCGTTTTACGGCGGATGGGATGTCGATGAAACCGGAAAACAGGTCGGGCACAGCATGGTGGACATGCAGTGGCAGGGCGGCGATCGGGTCATAATATGGCCTCCGGACGCGGCCACGGGCAAGCTGTACTACCCCCTGCCCAGCTTCGAGGAAAAGGCAAAGGGCAAGTTGGCCGTACCCAAGTAGCCCATTCGTCGTTGCCCCCGCCGGAAGACTCCGGATGTTTTCAGGGAATATCCCGGGGGAACCTTTAAAAGAGGACCCCGGGACCCTTTCCACGGGTTGGGGGAGGATCTCCAAATGCATCAGGGAATGGTCGGATCATGATTGGAGAACAGCTAGCTGGAAATCTCATACAGGGCTTGTTCCTCGGCGGGATTTACGGCGTGGCCACCATGGGTCTGAGCTTGATCTTCGGGGTGCTGAACGTCGTCAACGTGGGCCACGGAGCCTTTATGATGGTCGGCGCCTTCATAGCCCTCTTCCTGTTTAACACCTTCGGCCTGAACCCCATGCTCGCGATCCCCGTCGCCTTTGTCGTGGGCATCGCGCTTGGGTGCCTGTTCTATTACACTTCCATCCGAAGGCTGATCAAGGCTCCGGAGCTTGCTTCTCTTCTGGCCACCTTTGCTATCGGCATACTGCTCGAGGAGCTGATCAAACAGATCTTCGGGTCCGAGTTCCGCGGATACAACTGGATAGTGTCACGGGTCGACCTCGGTGTAACGGTGCTGCCCATGAGCAAAGTCTACGCTCTTGCCGGAAGCATCCTCGTGGCGATCATCTTGTACGTTTGGTTCAAGAAGACCCGAGCGGGGACGGCGGTGCGAAGTGTCGTCGAAGACGATATCGGGGCCAGTGTGTGCGGCGTCAACGTAGGATGGGTATATGCCATGAGCTTTGCCCTGGGAATATCCTTGACGGTCGTGAGCGGCGTCCTGCTTACGATGTTCATCCCCGTCGGCATTAACCCGTACATGGGCGGTACGTACACTCTGAAAGCATTTGTCGTTGCGGTTTTGGGGGGCCTGGGTTCTCCCTACGGCGCCTTTTTCGGGGGCTTGATTTTCGGGCTCCTGGAAAACGGCTGCTACACCTTGTTTGCGATGATACCCGGATTGGAGCCCTTTGCAATGACGCGCTTCTTTTCCTTCGTGATGTTACTCGTGATCCTCTTGATAAAGCCCACCGGGCTGATGGGGACCAAATGAGCGACAGAATAGCGAAGTACTACCCCCTGATACCCGTCTACGCGGTCTATCTGACGTTGTTCCTAATTGGAAGGAACGCTCCGGGCATGTGGCAATTGATAGCCATGCTGGCCTTCTACGCCGCCATCGGCCAGGCGTTCAACATATTCCTGGGCATGACCGGGTACGTGGACTTCGGCTACGTGGCGTTCATGGGGGTGGGCACGTACGGGATGGCGCTGAGCATCTCCCACCTGTACCATATAGAGTGGCTGGGTAGTTGGGTCGTGCTGGTCGGCTTCCTGCTCGCCGCGGTCATGTCCACCATTCTCTCGATTTTTGTGGGCGCGGTAGCCTTGAGGCTCCGGGGCGCGTATTTCGCCATCGCCACGATCGGGGTGAACGAGGGGTTCCGGTATCTGATCGAAGGAGCCAAGCTCTGGGGCGGATCCGAAGGCATCATTTTTTACGGGCAGTTGGCGCAGGCGGTGGGTCGGAAGACCGCCAGCTTACTGTCCACCTTCTGGGCGGATGTTTTCGTCTTTGTCATAGCCGGGGTCGCCGCCTTCATCACCCTGTGTTACATGAAAGGAAAGATCGGGTACGCCCTGACTGCTCTTCGGGAGGATGAAGACGCGGCCAAGGTCATGGGTATCCATGTGACGAAGTACAAGATCATCGCCTTTATCACGAGCGCGTCCCTCGCCGGGTTGATCGGAGCGACCGCGTGGGGCTTGAAGGTCACGAACGTGTTTCCTCCGGAAGTTTTCGAAATCCATTACACCGTCGAATGCATCATCATAGTCCTGCTGGGAGGCGCCGGAACGTTGCTGGGTCCGGTTGTCGGCGGGCTTATCTATGGACTGACCAAGTACTGGCTCACCGTCATTATTCCGGGATTTCAGCTGCTCATATTTGCGCCTATCATCATTATTATTATCGTCGCGTTTCCCGAGGGAGTCATAGGCGTGCTGGCGCGGACGACCCTGTTCAATCTGATCAGCGGGGTGTTTTTCCCGGAGGAAGGGAGGATCTACTTCGAGGGGAAAGACATAACACGGATGCCTCCGTACAAGCGAGCGCCCATGGGACTCGGACGGACCTTTCAGATTCCCAGGCCCTTCGGATCCGCCACCGTCCGGGAGAATGTGGCGGTGGGAGCCATGTTCGGCACGCTCAGCGGCAAGGTTGGGGTCCGGGAGGCGCTCGAGATCGCGGATCGCTACGTCGAACTGGTGGGCCTTCAAGAGCACCGGGACAAGCCGGCGGGCGGGCTCACTCCCATCGAGAAAAAGCTCACCGAGATCGCGCGAGCCCTGGCCATGCGGCCCAAGTTGCTGCTCATGGATGAGGCCATGGCCGGGATGCATCCGAAAGACATTGACCACATCGTCGATTTTCTCAAGCGCATCGCGGAGGAGGAGCGCATCTCCATCGTGGCCATGGTCGAGCACATCATGCGGGCGGTGGTGGGTCTCGTCCAGAGGGTCGTGGTCCTGTACCAGGGGTCCAAGCTAGTGGACGCTCCTACCAAAGAGGCCTTGGAAAACCCGAGAGTCGTGGAGGTGTACTTAGGTCGTCCGCCGAAGGAGCAATCATGTTGACCGTACGAGACCTCGAGGCGGGTTACGGAGCCATGCAGGTGCTTTGGAGACCCAGTCTAAAGGTGGTTTCCGGCACGGTGACCCTGATTCTGGGACCGAACGGCGTGGGCAAGAGTACGCTCTTGAGCGCCATCTTCGGCTCCATCCTGCCTTGGGGAGGCTCCATCCTGTACGATGAAAACGACATCACGGTTATGCCGACCCATAAGAAGGTGGACCTGGGGCTGGCTCTGGTCCCGGAGGGGAGGCACCTGTTCCCGAACATGACCGTGCATGAGAACGTGGTCATGGGCGCCTATCTGAAAAAAGCGCATGGGGACAAAGACGCCAATCTGCAGTTGGTCCACTCGCTCTTTCCCATACTCCAGCTGCGCGGTGCGCAGCGGGCCGGATCCCTGAGCGGCGGTGAGCAACAGATGCTGACCATAGCGCGCGCGCTCATGACCAAGCCCAAGCTTATCATGTTCGACGAGCCGAGTCAGGGATTGGCTCCGTTGCTGGTCCAGGAGGTCCTTCGAGCAATCCAGAAGATGCGGGAAGAATTCGGGTTAACGATCCTCTTGGTGGAGCAGAACGTGGAAGCCTCCCTCCGCGTGGCCGACTACGTGTACGTCATGCATGAAGGCGCTATCCGCGCGGAAGGAGACCCGCGACAGATCTGCGAGACCCAGGAGATCCGAGAAGCTTACCTGGGGATGTAGACGGCTCTTGAGGCGCCTTTGACCAACTTTTCCTGGCGATCAGGCACATTCCATGAAGCCGGCGGAGGGGAAAGGCGGGAGGCCGCATGGATGCCCAAGCGTAACGCGGGTGCGCCGTGGTTATGTACGTGCTCTTTCCCGGACCGAAAACAAAGCAGGGTCGAACGACCCTGCTTCTGAGTGATACGTCAAAGCCACGAGTTATGCTTTATTTCTAAGCCGCCGGAACCCGAGCATTCCAACTAGGCCGGAACCGAGAAGCCACAGCGCTCCGGGGATGGGTACGGCCTCGCACTCTTTCAGCTTGAAGGTCACGTCGAAGTAGCCCGTCTCGGTCCAGCCGAAGTTAGCCTCGGCCGGGCTGATGAAGGCCCGGAGCTCATAATTGAACGCTCCGTCGGTGAAGGAGAATAAGGTGGGGTTGTCGAGATCCACCGCCCATCGGTTGCCGAACGGAATCAATGAGAAGTATCCGTGGGACTGCCCGGAGACGGCCTGACCGCCGGCCGAAGGCACCGAGAAATTGAACGTCAGGGTAAGAGGTATCGTGGCCCAATCATCGAAGTTCAATGCGCTCTCGGTGTTGTACAGATAGAACAGATTGTCGAAGAACACGGAGTCGTAGCTGCACTCGGGGCAGTCGAGATCGAAGGATACCGGGGGCGTGTAGTTCAGCCCACCCCCGAGAACCAATCCGGGATCCGACGAGCCCACGGTGAGGCTGTCCAGTTGAAAAGTGACGGCTTGAGCCGGCAGGCTCAGGGCCATTAGACCCAGAAACACCAAAACTACCACTCGCTTCATTTCGCCCTCCTTGGTTTTACAGCGCCTTTGAATCTGCGGAGGCCCCGGCGAAATAAAAAAGCCGGGATAGCCCTCCATCAGGCAACCCGGCGATCTCTTTGAGACCCGTAGTTTTCCGCCTCCCGATCGCTCGAGATTCGGCTTTTTCTGAAGTCCTACTTAATCAGCATCGCTATTCTGCATGTCTTCATTTCATTATGCATATCTTCAGGTCTTACGTCAACATTTATTTTTTCGTGATGGCCAAAAAAAAATCATTTGGGGACAACCATATGACATCATTCAATATTATCGTCTCTTGCACTTATGTGTGTTTGGGATGCGAGGACCGTTGTTTTCATCAAGTCCCATATGCCTCATCGAGAACCTTCCTCACCATCAGAGCCAGATCTTTTCTGCCCATGGGCTTCATCAAGAAACCCTTTATTCCGATGGCCTTGGCGCCTTCCTCGCTGAGCTTTTCGCTGAATCCGGTACAAATAATGATGGGAATTCCGGGTTTGATCGAGAGCAGTTCCCGGGCTAGCCGATCGCCCGTCATATTCGGCATCGTCATATCCGTGATCACCAAATCGAACGCGTCCGGATCGGCCTTGAACGCCTTGAGCGCTTCCAGGCTGCCGGTCCGCTCTTCCACGTGATAACCGAGACGTTCGAGCATCTGTTTTTCAAGCCGGGCGATCAATACTTCGTCGTCGACTACCAGAATCCTCTCCCTTCCTGTTTCAAACGTAACCGCCTTGTCGGTGGCTACGGCCGTCGAGATGTCACTCAGGATGGGCAGATACACAACGAAGGTGGATCCTTTCCCGACCTCACTGTACACACGGATATCCCCACCATATTCCTTTGCAATGCCGTACACCACCGAAAGTCCGAGGCCGGTTCCTTTCTCCCGTTCCTTGGTCGTGAAATAGGGCTCAAAAATTCGTCCCATCACGGCAGGATCAATGCCGTACCCCGTGTCGGACACGGAGATCACGGCATACTTTCCCGGCCCGAGAGAAGTACCCTCCAAGTCGCCGCCGGTCAAGGCCAATTCCTTTAGCCGGATCGATATCGTTCCCCCGGTCGCCTCCACCGCATGATAGGCATTCGTTATCAGGTTCATGGCTATCTGGTGCAATTGGGACGGATCGGCCATCACCACGTCGCAGTCGTCTTGGATTTGCTGGAAGATTTCGATGTTTGAAGGAATCGTGGAGCGCGCCAATTTGAGGGCTTCCCGCAAAGCCTGCTGGATTCTTACCGGCGCCATCTTGTGATCCGTTCGCCGGCTGAAGGACAGGATTTGCTTAACCAAATCCTCGGCGCGCTTTGCCGCCCTATAGATCTGCTCCACGTTGGTGTGATTAGGCTCATTCGACGGGATATCCTCCAACAGCATCTCGCATCTTCCAATAATCGGAAAAAGCAGGTTATTGAAGTCGTGGGCAATCCCCCCCGCCAGAACTCCAATGGACTCGATTCGTTGCGCCTGCGACAGTCGCTTTTCAAGCTCCAACTCCTTGGTGATGTCGCGGGTAATCCACACGAAATTCACGATATCCCCGGCTTCGTTTTTGACCGGCGATACGAAGCATTCCGCCGTGTAAAGGGTTCCATCCTTTCGCTTGTTGATGATGCGACCGGTCCACTGCCTGCCTTGAAGAATGGTGTTCCATAGGTTTTTATAGAAGGCCTCATCATGATGCCCGCTTTTGAGAACTCGTGGGTTCAGGCCGATCAGCTCATCAAGAGGGTAGCCCGTGATTTTCTCGAACGCCGGATTGGCGTACTCGATTTTGCCATCCGTCTTGGTGATGACGATGGCCTCCGACGCCTGTCGAACCGCTTCGGCCAGCCTGTGCAGCTCCATCTCGACCTGCTTGCGCTCGGTATTGTCCCTGACGATGCCTTCGATGGAAATGGCCCGACCCGACTCTTCCCGAACGACATTCCACCGGTCATGCATCCATCTCACAGATCCGTCTGCGCGTACCTGGCGGTAATCTACCTCTCCTCCAGTGCGATTCAGGGTTACAGACTCTTCCGCAGCCCTTCTGACATCGTCCCGGTCGTCGGGATGGATGGTGGCTAAAACCGTCTTTGCCGTGGGCCGAGTACCGTCTTTTGCACCGTAGAGTTCGTAGGCTGCCTGGTTGTATAGGACGAAACGTCTGGCGGCCAAGTCAAAGCGATAGATCACATCCTGTGATCTCTCCACAAATCGTTTCAGCTCTTCCAGCGCTTCTCCCTGCCGGGCCAAGTCGTCTTCAAGCTGACCGACTCTTTTTTCCAATTCTTCGTAGGTCGGTTTTTCCGACATAATCGCGACTTTCAAAAACACATCCACGCCAACCTGCAATGAGCGTTCGACGTCATTCGGGGTTGGATAACGAACGGATGCAGTGATAGGTACATGAGGTTAATTCTCAGCGGTCGCTCCTTGTTGCATCAGGGTAGAAACCCATTTCGTCTCGAACAGGCGACCTATCCCTTAGTGTCCGACAGTGACCGACGATTACAAAAAAAGCGGCCGACTTCAAAAGCGAAGCCAACCGGCGGGTCGAAATCGGCAGGATACTATTCGAATGCATTCAGTATATCAGAAATCGCCGCGAACTCAAGGGATTGTGAGGTCCGTTTATGAATCGGCCTCGGCATGCCGGCCTGGGTTTCAGAACGGCGGAGATGCTCGAGAATAGGCGTTTCGTATTCCGCCACGCGTCAAGGCGAACAAAATCTGCCAGGTCATTCGGTTTTATGATACATAGGTTCTAAGAGGACATCATCCTTCAGCAGCTCCACCGAAGAGGATGCGGTCCTGTCACAGACGCCGGAAAGCGGACCACTGGCGACATTTGAAAGCTTCCCTCGGTGGATCGGAATGATGTCCGTTTTTCCGACACGACCGGCGTACGGCATAACCTATTTGGACAGGAGATTGGAAAAGACCATGACAGGCGCCGATGAAGTCAACAAAATCCTAGACCGCGCATTGGAAGAAGGGCGTAAACAGCTTTCCGAGCACGAGTCCAAGCGCGTGCTGGCTGCGTATGGAATCCCGGTCACCCGGGAAGTCCTGGTCAGGAATGAGGGTGCGCTCGTTGAAGCCGCACGGAAAATCGGTTACCCGTTGGTGATGAAAGCGTGCGCGCCGGAGTTGGCTCACAAGACCGAACAGAATCTCGTTCGCGTGGACGTGCGGAACGACGGTGAAGCTTTAGGGGCCTTTAGAGAGATAGTGTCCAATATGCGTGGTATATCCGACGAGGTTCTCGTTCAGGAGATGGTTCGAGGTCGCCGGGAGCTGGTGGTGGGATTGAATAGAGACCCTCAGTTCGGTCCTTGTGTGATGTTCGGGCTGGGGGGCGTGTTCACCGAGATTCTGAAGGATGTGTGTTTTCGAATCGCTCCCTTGAGCCGGCGTGATGCATTGGACATGATGCAGGAGATCCGGGGTCGGAAGATCCTCGGGGCGGTTCGGGGTATGGAGCCGGCGGATCTGGAGAGCCTGGCGCACATCCTGGTGGAGGTGGGACGATTGGGGCTCGAGGCGGAGCGTATTCTGGAGATCGATATCAATCCGTTGATTCTCTCCAAGGGCAAACCTGTGGCTGTGGACGCCTTCATTGCGCTGGGGCCATCGGGATGACGGATTTCAAGGGGCGTTGAAGCCGGCCGGAGGATCCGATCCGCTGCCGGGCTGAGGGATGTTCGCTTCGCCCGCATTCGCTTGCGTGTGCTCCGTCGTGTGTGGGACTGCGTCGAAGCAGAGAGGCTTTGGCCGGGTCTGAACGTGTTGCGAGGAAAACCCGTAGAGTCCGAAGGATCCCCTCGAACGGATGCGTCTTGCTTGCCGATGGTTGTCTTTTTTCGCAGGGGCCGTTAACCTCTCCGCAGGTTAGCGCGCGGGCCTTTCTTTCCTTTACTCATTTCTCAGGAATATCTGACTCAGGGGATCAAACGCATCCGTCTGTCCTCTTGTCCAATGGAACGGAAACTGAGAACGAAGTCATGCACCGGACCGGTAAAGCCAGATGAAAACTGGACTTGCGGGGAAAATTATGCTTATCATTAAAGATTAAACCGAATAGGAAAGCGGCGAATGCGGGGAGATTTCATCTACATCATCATGGTGGGCCTTCCGGCACGGGGTAAAACCACCCTGTCCGGAAAATTGCAGGACAGCCTCCGACGGGACGGCATACGATGCCGGGTTTTCAATAATGGAGACTTACGACGAAAACTGTCCAAAGACAACACGAGCTACCCCGAATTCTTTGATCCCAAAAACAAAATCGGCGCGGCCCTGAGGGAGCGCTACGCGATGATGAACCTCAACCACGCGCGAACCTTTGTAGAGGGCAATCGGGGGAAACCCAAGGCCGCCATTATCGACGCCACCAACGTAAGCTCCGCACGCCGGCGGATGCTGCTCAATGAATTGCCGGAAGACCGGGTGCTGTTTATTGAGTGCATCAACGAAGATCGGGACATCCTCGACGAGAATATCCGATACAAAGTGTGTACTCCGGAATTTTCCCATTTGTCCACCGAGGAAGCCATCATCAGTTTCAGGAAGCGGATACAATATTATCAGGGAATTTACACGCCCCTTCGAACGGAACGCAACTTCGTAAAAGTGAATACATTCCATTACCGTATTCTCGAGGAGAACTTGAACGACGGCGTCCCATTTTATGATCGCATCCGCGATTTTCTCGTAACGCCGTTCATCAAGAATCTGTTTCTGATCCGTCATGGAGAGACCTACTTCAACCTGGAAGACAGGATCGGGGGGGATTCGGGGCTCACCGTGGGAGGGCTCGATCAGGCGCGGGCCTTAGCCCGTCACTTTAAACAAAAACGGATACCTCTCATCTTCACTTCGGACCGGAAGCGAACGATCCAGACGGCCATACCCATACAAGAGGAACAGCAAGGCTGCAAAATCATTACCCTTGAAGAGTTCAACGAAATCGACAGCGGCGTGTGCGAAGGCATGAGCTACGCCGAAATACGTGAAAAGATGCCGCACGTGTCCGCCACCCGGAAGAAGGATAAGTACAACTACGAGTATCCGGAAGGGGAGGGATACGTATCCATGGAGGAACGCATCAAGCGTGGGGTGAAAAAGGTCCTTTATTTAAGCAGCCATTCCGAGAACATCATGATCATCGGACACCGGGCCGTAAATCGCATGATTCTCGCTCATTTCGTATTCAAGCGTAAAGAAGACGTGCCTTACATATACGTCCCGCAGGATAAGTATTATCATATGGCCATCAATCAGAATAAGAAACTGTTTCAACTGAAAAAATACTCCTGAAACAAGACTGTTGGTGTATAAGGAAGGAGCGAAGTTTGCGTCGGAGAGGACCGGGCGTCATATATCGGACAGGGATCCGGGAGCCGCCCGAACATACAGGTACCGGACTTCAAGAGAACCATGATCATCTATAACCTGTTTCCAACCATCGTCGGGCCGGTGACTCGCTGGAGACCGCATTTGGAACGAGCGGCCCGAATGGGGTTTGATTGGGTGTTCGTGAACCCTTTTCAGGCTCCAGGCTTTTCGGGCAGCCTGTACGCCGTCAAGGATCATTTTCACTTCAATCCGTTATTGATCGATGCAAACGATATCCGTTCGGCGCGGGATCAGATGAAAGACACCATCGCGGCCGGCCGTGAACTGGGACTCAGGTTCATGGCGGACCTGGTGGCGAATCACTGTTCCATAGACTCTCCGCTCGTGGCGAAGCATCCGGAGTGGTTCGACTGGGCCGGGGACGGGAAGGTGGTTCATCCGGGCTGCAACACCGCCGAAGGACGGGTGACATGGGGTGACCTCGCACGCATCGACCACGAGAAGACCGCCGATCCGGAGGGCTTGTTCGGCTTTTTTATGGAATGGATCCGATTTCTCCTGGATTTGGGGTTTTCGGGGTTTCGCTGCGATGCCGCGTATCAAGTGCCGTCCGCGTTCTGGGAGAAGATCATCCTGCATACCAGAGACCTGAACTCGGATGTGGTGTTTACGGCGGAAACGCTGGGTTGCAGCATCCCCGAGACAGTTTATACGGCCCTGTCGGGTTTCGACTACATTTTCAACAGCGTAAAATGGTGGGATCTGGCTTCGGACTGGCTTTTAGAGCAGTACGGCCTCACACGCGACGTGGTGCGGTCCATCGGCTTTCCTGAGAGCCACGATACCACCCGTCTGGCGGAAGACGTTCAGGGTAATGAAGCCGCCTTAAAACAGCGCTATTTCTTGTCGGCTTTCTTTTCATCCGGTGTGCTGATGCCGATCGGATACGAGTTTGGGTTCAAAAAGAAACTGCACGTGGTGGAGACCCGCCCGGAAGACTGGGAATCCGCGGAGATCGACCTCACGGACTTCATTGCTTCGATCAACGAGGTCAAGAAACAGTATGCGCTTTTCGTGGAGGACGGGCCCGCAAAGGCCCTGAAGTCATTCAACGATCAGGTATTGTTACTTTGGAAGGCTTCGGTCAGGGCCGGCGAAGAGGTGCTGGTTGTCCTGAACAAGGACGTCTACCATCGACAGCAGGTGACGTTGCAGTCCCCGATCTCCTTTGTGCAATCCGGCGAAGCCCTGATTGACGTGTCTCCGGTGGACCGTATGTCGCACATACCCGACCCGTTCAATTATCTCCTACGGCCCGGAGAAGGCCGGTTACTTTTTTCGCGCTGGAAATGACCAGCCGGACTTGGAAACGACTTTTCAATTATAGGTGACGGGTTTTCCCATGATTCGTAAAGCCAAGATACACGACGCCAAAATCATCCATGGTCTGTTGCATTATTATGCAGACAGAGGACTCCTGCTTCCCAGATCGTTGAGCGACATCTACGATCACATCCGGGACTATTTTGTGAACGTGGATGGAGAAGACGACAAGGTGACAGGCGTGTGCTCCACCCACATCGTTTGGGAAAACCTGGCCGAGATCCGCTCTCTGGCCGTCGAAGAGACGGAGCATGGCAGGAAGATCGGCAGCAGACTCGTGGAAGCGTGTCTTTCGGACGCCGTTACATTGGGTATTTTCAGGATCTTTACACTCACGTACGTTCCGGACTATTTCAAACGTTTCGGGTTTGAAATAGTGGACAAGTCCGTTTTGCCCCATAAGGTCTGGGCGGACTGCATCAAATGTGTGAAGTTTCCTGAATGCGATGAAACGGCCATGCTCCTTGAATTATGAGTCCTTCGTACGAGGCCTCGACGATTGCTCTTATCTTCCGGAAGCACAATACTTCCGGAAACAGCCTATAGCCTGGTAAGACGCGGGTCGAAATGCTTATCATGTTTATTTGGACTCGGCATGGCGCATAACCGGCAACGCGGCCGGCCGCACCGGCCTTTCAGGAGCGGTTGGTTCGTAGAGGCGCCGGCGCGGCCTCCGAGCGTCGTTTCCTGGCCGGGATGCCGAGTCTCACGTGGGGAAACCGTATGTTATCCAGTTTGATCACGAAGGTTGTTGGTACAAAGAACGAACGAGAGCTGAAGAAGCTCGCCCCTCTGGTGGATCAAATCAATCTGATGGAACCGGGGATGAGGGCCAAAAGCGACGCGGAGCTTCGTGGAGTAACGGGGGCGCTGAAGGAACGAGTGAGTCAGGGGGCGCCCCTGGATGAGATCCTGCCGGAGGCGTTTGCCGTTGTGAGGGAAGCGTCGATTCGAACGCTGGGACAGCGTCCGTTTGACGTTCAGATCATGGGAGGCCTGGTCCTCCACCAGGGCAAAATCGCGGAAATGAAAACCGGCGAGGGAAAGACTCTCGCCGCCACCATGCCCGTATATCTGAATGCGATTGCGGGAAGGGGCGTTCACGTGGTCACCGTGAACGACTATCTGGCCGGAAGAGACGCGGATTGGATGGGGGCCGTATATCGATTCCTGGGGCTCGACGTGGGGGTCATCCTGCATGACATGACCGACGAGGACCGCCGGAAGGCTTATGGCGCCGATATCACGTATGGGACCAATAACGAATTCGGATTCGACTATTTGCGGGACAATATGAAGTACTCGCTGAACGATTACGTTCAGCGGGACTTCTACTATGCCATTGTGGACGAGGTGGACAGCATCCTGATCGACGAAGCCAGGACCCCGCTTATCATATCCGGACCATCGGACGAATCGACGGAACTCTATTATCGATTAAACCAGATTATTCCGAAGCTGAAGCGGGAAGCCGACTTCACGGTGGAAGAAAAGACGCGGACCGTTTCGTTGACGGAAGAGGGAGTGGCTCACTCCGAGAAACTACTCAAGATCGATAACCTCTACGATCCGAAATACATCGAGGTGCTTCATCACCTCAATCAGGCATTGAAAGCTCACAGCCTGTTCAAGAGGGACGTGGATTATATCGTGAAAAACGGTGAAGTCATCATCGTG
>JACQYL010000031.1 GCA_016208165.1 Deltaproteobacteria bacterium | reverse complement strand
GCAAGCCGGGGAGTTCGCCGAGAACGCCCATTTCATTATCGAGTTTCCGCCCGAGGCGGATTTGACGGACGTACGCGTGAATTATGATCGGGAGATCGTTTTTCATCTGATCCCGTTGACCGAAGCGGACCTGTCCGCGCTATCGCCCGAAACCGAGGAGGCCGTCCGGGCCATCGCGTACAATGAAATTCTGCGGGCCATCCAGGTCCACGGTGTGCACCTGCGCCGGTATTTTGACCTGGACACGTTCGACACGTTCGGCCTGCCCGTGTGGTTCTACGCGGCCGAGAACCTGGTCACGCCCGAGCAGCTCGAGGAGATGTATCCCGGCCGATTTCGGCCCGAGGATTCGGAGGGGATTTTGTGGGATCGGAATTTGAAACCGATGAAATAGAAGAAGACGCCGGGGGACCGGCGGTCCCCCGGACCGCCTGTTGCGGCGATCGTCCCGTATCGTTTCACGATCCGGACCGATCGCAGGGGGGAACGTTGTAGGGGCGGTTCGCCCTTCGACTGGGCTCAGGATCTACGACGAACCGCCCATTTGCCGAGCCGGGGCTCGGCGCTCCCAGGGGAGGAACACAATGAAACGAATCTGTTGGTTAATCTGTTTGCTGGTGTCTGTTGGGATGGCTGTTGAGGCCCAGGCCGAGGATGTCAGATTGTCCTGGGATCCGGCGGCGCGCGCCACGGGATACACGCTGTCCATGACCGTGGACGGTGGGGCCACGTGGGAGGCGCGGGACGTCGGGAACGTGACGGAATACGTCTGGGAGAACGTGCCCGAGGATAGGAAGATCGAATGGAAAATCAAGGCGTTCAACGATTTCGGCGGCATGACCAACGAATACGCCCTGACGTCCTATGACCATCGAAAACGGCCGGCGGGTATGGCCACCGGGCTGGCCGTGTTGCCGTTGCCGAGTTTTTAGAAATGGTAGGGGCGAATAGCATTCGCCCGAAATATGCCGAGCCGGGGCTCGGCGTTCCCAGGGGGGCATCGATGTCCGAGAGAATACGGGAATTGGAGAATCGGTTGGTCATAGCCAACGCGCAATTAGAGGCGATCCGGGAGATTCTGGACGGCGCCGAGCCGGACGATTTCATGATGTCGTTTCCCATCGTGCGGGATGTTTGGGATTTGAAACAGCGTAGGGGCGAATAACATTCGCCCAGGAACAGGGCGGTTCGCGAACCGCCCCTACGGATCGGGGCGCGAATGTTTTGTAGGGGCGATTCGAGAATCGCCCGATAGCAGGATCGACGATGTCCAATTTCATTCTCTCATACTCGTTCGTAGACTTCACGCCCACGGCGTCGACGGAGCACGCGTCATTTCCGGCGGAGAATATCGCTGACCTGTCGAAACCGAGCGCCGAGTATCGGTCGACCAACGCGCTGCAGACGACCATCGTGCTGGACACGGGCGCGGCGGCCACGGCCATAGCGGCGGTCTATATCGGCGGCGTGAATTTCACGTCCATGACGATCCAGGGGAACGAAACGGATTCGTGGGGAGCGCCGTCCTTCACCCTGGCAGCCACCATCGCACAGGACGCCGAGCTGCTCAAACGCAAAGCCTTTATCGCGCTGACCGGCTTCGCCTATCGGTACATGCGCCTGGTCATTCCCGTGCAAACCCGCACGGACGGCGAGGGATTCTATCGCATCGGGGTCGTGGCGTTGATGTCCACGGCGGCGGAACTGCCCATCAACCCCCAATACAATTACGAACGCGCGCCGGGATGGCCTCACGAAGAGGTCGAGCTGGACGGCGGCGGCATCGAGACCTTGATCCTGGGCCTGTGCATGCGGTTCGAGGCGGAACTCGAATTCCAGGCCAGGCAGACCCACGAGGCCACATTTCACGCCATCAACGCCGTGCAGCCGGGGCAACCGTTCATCTTCTACGAGAACGGGTGGCACAGCGGCGGCACGGAAAAGGCGTACCTGGTGCGCATTCAAAAACCGCTGAGCATCAAGTGGGAGGCGGATAGTTATTTTTCGACGAATCGATGGAAATTGGTGGAAATTGTGTAGGGGCTCGGCGTTCCCAGGGGATGTAGGGGCGAATGGCATTCGCCCGAAAACAGGGCGACTGCCGGTCGCCCCTACGGAACAACAAACCGACACCCGTAGGGGCGGTTCGAGAACCGCCCGCGAAGAGCCGAGCCGGGGCTCGGCGTTCCCAGGGGAGGAAAACCATGAGACACGGGATCACACGAATCGGTAGGGTTTTCGCGAGGGCGCTTCGCGAAGCGCCCCTACGTTGGGTGTTGATTCTCTGCGCGGTTTTGGCGTTCATCCCGGCGTGCGGAGGGGACGGCGGGACGCCCGAGGCGCCATTGACGCACGACCGGTTTGGGGCGCACGTGTTGCCGGTGGAAATGTACCAGGTCGAATCGCCGGCGATTAAATCGATCGACCCACATGGGTGGTTTCCCCTGGCGCGGGCGTACGGCATTTCGCTGGATCCCGCGCAACAGATCGAATTTCGGTATCTCGGAGAGGACGATTTCCGTCGCATGAACGCGATGGGCGCGTGGGCGGTCACCAATTTCTTCAAATGGTGGGTGGACCGCGACGACACGAGGCCTCACGTATTCGACCTGATCGATTATTGCGACGCGTTCGGCATCAAATTGATCGGCCGCATCGAGGACACCACCCGGTATTCGAATTACGCGGATCCCGGCCCTACGGACGAACGATGGTTTCGGGAAGATTGGACGCCCTATGTCGAACGGATGGCCGCCCAGGGCAAAGGCAAGGTCTACGCCTGGCAAATCTGGAACGAAGCGTGGGAGCCCAGCCGGTGGATGGTCGGACCCACGGGCCAACAGATCACCGAGGCCGAATACGTGACATTCCTGCGCGATACGCGCGCGATCATTAAAGCCATCGATCCGGACGTCCTGGTGCTCAATTCGGGCATTACGTCCATTACGGAAACCTACTTCAACGGGGTAACGAAACGGCTCATCGCCGCAGGCATGCTCGAATACACGGACCTGTTCAATTTTCACTACTATGCGGACGATATCGACAGCGACGATGAACGTGCGATTCACGGCATAGCTTCCCGCACGGGGGATAAGCCGTGGATCGTTACGGAAGCCAACCACATCAATCCGAACGCAACCGACGCGGCCAAGTGGAATATGATCCAACAAATCTGGGACGCGTGCGGATCGTACGGCAAAACACCGGTGGCCCTGCTCGGGTTCGTGTGGCGATCGGACGATTTTTTGCCGGCCGGATGGACGATGGAACGAAGATTGGAGAACATGATTTTGGCGGACGCCGCGTGGGCGGTTCGCCCCTCGACGGTGCTCGGGATTTGCGACGAACCGCCCCTACAAAACGGGGCGTCGGTTAAATAATTGTAGGGGCGCATCGCGATGCGCCCGATGAACAGACAGGCGGGACGCCTGTCCCACCGAGAGGCAGCATGAACGTATACGAATGCACGGCATTGACCGGCGGGGGCGCGAACGCACTGGATGCGATTACGTGGTTCGAGGGTGGCGCGGCGGACGGGGACATGGCGTTCGCGACGGTGTCGCAGCGGTTTTATGTGTTCCGGTATGACGGAACGGCGAGCGCGGCGGAAACCGTTGCGGCTCATCCGTACGTGATCAAGCCCGATGATGCCGGGGCCAATAACGGCCGGTGGAAAGAAGCCACCGCGGCGATCATCGAAAGCGATTTCAACCACGACAGCCTAACCGGATTCGTGGCCAACGAGCATATCGACTGGACCAACGCAACGTCCAATTTCGTGACCACGGGCAGTGTGACGTTGAACAATTCGGCGGCCACCTACCCGCTGGACCTGGCGTGTTCGAGGGCCGGGGCGCAGTACATCCGCATCGTCCATTCGGCGAACCAGTCCGTTGGAAACATGCTCCAGCGGAATCAATCGGGCGGCTCGTACAATGTCCAATGGCTGTACTATATCCCCAATAACCAGACACGGCTCCAATGGTTCACGGACGGGGCCGCGGGGATCGCCATGTACCTGACGGCGGACGCTGGAAATCTGTATATCCTCGGCGATTGCTCGGCGGCCACGTTCACCGACCGGACCCCTGCGTTCGCCGGGGATGCGGTCGCGGCCATCCGAAGCATTTCGGCCAAGCCGGACACCGTGGACGGCCGCGGCTGGGGCGAGTTGGATCACGGAACCCTGCCCGCCGGGGTGCTGGTCGAGACGGTCGAGGATAAGAAGACCGTCCGGCGGCGTAACCTGTCCAATATGGTGAGCCTGCTGACCAAGGGGTTTCAAGAATTGGCCCAGCGCGTAGAAGCGCTGGAGGGGAGATAAACCTCCGGGGGCCGATGGCCCCCAGACCCCCATGCGGCGGTCCTTTTGGGATCGCCCGGCGATCCCAAAAGGACCGCAACAATAGAGGGGTCGGGGGATGCGGTGCATCCCCCGAGAAACACACATAACATATGCCTACAACTCCAATTATTCTCATCGACATTATCAAGGCCGCGACGCATTACCGCTATTCGTCGGTGGATTCCTACGATTCGGATGAGGCGTTCTACCGGGGCGTGGCCGAGTTTCCGGACGTGTCCGAGGCGGCTACGGAGCTGTTGTATGGGTACCTGGACCACGGGGACGTATCCATTCGATTGAACGATTTCGCCGGCGAGCTGACGGACACGTTTTTCGGGGACACGCCGGTGGACATTCGCGGGGCCCGGGTCACGATTACGAGGGCGGATTTCGATACCGAGACGTTGACGGTGGGTCAGGCGCGATCATGGGAGGCCGGGGTGGCCTGGGAGGCGGGAGTTTCGTGGGCCGGGGCAGCATCGAGGACGCGTCTGACGTCCGAGCAGGTATATCGACTGATCGGCAAGGTCGATTCGTTTTCCGTGGGCAAGGAAGCATCGCTCACGGTGACGTTTCGCGATCCGGACCTGTTGGAGGGGTTGCTCGGTTCGAAGACGGTGACGGTCGAAGAGTTCGAGGACGCACCTCAGGAGTCCATCGGCCGGACAATCAATATTCCCCTCGGCCGGTGCCGCAAACTGCCGCTCACGCTGATCAAAGAGGACTATGTCAACAACGAGGCTCATTACTTGGTGGGTTTCGGGACCACGGAGACCAACAACGTCAATAAGATGAGCACGGCCGTCATTTACCGTGACGATGTGGTTGTGGGCGAAACCGAGATGGATGCGACGGTCGTCTGTTACGATGGTTCGACAGGCTCACCATACGAGGGGTACGCATCGGTCAAATTCACGGGCAACGGCTGGCAGCAGCGGGATTTTTCGGGGCGATATTACGAGCTGAAGGCGGACTGGTACGGGTTGGAGCTGGGCGGCACGGAGGCCGAGCGCAACCCGGTGACCCTGATCGAGCACATTCTGTCGGACGGGACCTGGGGACGGGATCAGAGCGTGAATGCCGCGAGCTTCGAGGCAGCGGCGGCGGTTTCGGCCATCGATGCGCTTTTGTGCGACGTTCCCCTTTCGGCGGCCGTCAAGACCAAGGAAGTGGTGGACGAACTGCTGAGTTATTGCAGGGGGCGGCTCGACCGAAACGCGGACGGCGAATGGACCATCGAGGTGGACGGGGCATATGACTCCACGAGCGCGGCCACGTTCACGCAAGGCACCGCCGGGCGGCAAACGAACATTATCGAGGTGGGCGATCGGTATTGGCCTTCCGTGCGGGAGGCGGTGAAAACGATAAGCTTCGAGTATGCTCCGGACGGGGACGCCAAATTCGAGTTCATGACCGAATCGAGGACGGTCAACGCGGATTTCGGCGAGGGCCGCGTCGAGCGGCTAAACTACGTACAGGACAAGGAAACGGCGGATCGGATCGCGTGTTTCCGGCAGCGGCTGCTCACGTATGCGGCCGAACGGATCGATTTGACGCTGGGGCAGGACGCCCGGAGCCTGAGCGTGGGGGACGCGATTACGCTGTACGTTCCGGCCCGGCATATCGACGGGGCGCTGTACCGCATCGAACGGATACGGAAGTCGAGGAGCCGGGTCGAGGTCACGGCGTCGGTCTATTCCGAGGATATCTACACGTACGATGCGGGGACGTTGCCGGGGGACGGCGGGGACTCGGGCACCACGGACTGGAGCCGGACGCCTCCGGACGATCCGACGGATTTGGCCATCGATTCGACGGGGACGTACCAGGCCGGGGACGGCAACACCCTGGCGTATTTTGTGGTCGAGGCGGTGCAGGGGACCGAGGATGCCGAGAATTTTTCGAGGATGAAGTTCGGGCGGCGAGTCAACGGCGAAGAGGTGTACACTTGGCAGGACGCCGAGGATCAGGGATCGGGCCTATGGCAGGCGCGCATGGACGGGTTGACGCCGGGCATGGAATACGACCTGGTCGCCGTGGCGGTGAACGGGTTCGGGATCGAGTCCGAGACCAATCCGACACTTTCGGCGCAGTTGGCTCCGGGGGATGCGAGCGCGCCGGGCGTGCCTACAGGGCTGGCGGTGACCGGCAACGTGGGAAATTGTTCGCTCGATTGGAACGATAACACGGAGGCCGATTTCGCGCGGTATGTGGTGCGCCGGGGCGGCACGGAGATCGCCCGGGTGGACGTCAGCCGCTTCGTGGACGCCACGGGCCTGACGATGGGAACCGCCTACACCTACACGGTTTCGGCGCTGGATCTGACGGGGAACGAAAGCTCCCCGTGCGCCGGGGTTGCGGGGACTCCCCGCAAGGCGGGCAGCGGAGACATCGGCGATGGGGCCGTGGGCACCACGCAGATTGCGAACGCGGCCATCACCTCGGCAAAGATCGGCAGCGCTCAGATCACGTCGGCTCATATTGGAAGTCTGCAGGTCACTAATGCCCATATCGCGAACGGGACCATCGAGAGCGCGAAAATAGCGAGCCTGACGGCGGATAAGATCACGGCCGGAACCATCACCGCCGATATCGGGATCTCGGGTGGAAACAAGCTCACCATGGCGGCGGGTGGCGATATTATTCTGACGGGTGACCCATCAAACCCGGCCGAAATTGTGTTCACTTATAGCGGGACAGATAAGTGCAGGATATATGATTCCGGTTCTTCCAGTGAATTAGTCTTTAGACCGCATACTGATGGATTAAGAAAACTTTCTCTTGGTACGCCATCATACGGGTTTGGAGAAATCTATTTTTACGTTTCTGGCGTGGGAGTCCCATCCGCTTTATTCAATATCAGTGGCAGCAACGTCCTAAATGTTCAAAGCGGAAAGATCCTAGCATATAAAGATATTGATCCCATTTCCGGCGGAACGCTGGATTTAGGCGATTCCGCCTATTACTGGTCCTCAGTTTTCGCCGAATCATTTGGTCGGGACGCTTCCAACTATATCACTTTCGATCAGTCCGTGGGTAATGTATACCTACGACCCGCCGATCACGTGGTAATGCATGTGGAAGGATCGGCGGTTTCCAACGGGGAGCTATCCAACGGGGACTTTTCTTTCTATTTGAGCGAGGCGCTCAACGGGCTCTACGTAAAAGTAAAATATTCGGATGGAACCGTCAAAACAGGATTGGCAGCGTCGTTAACGTAGGAGGATTTCATGGATGCATACACTTTGCCGCAGGAAGAGAATGCTTTGACGTCCGGCGAGTTGGCGAATCTGCTGGGGGAGCGGGAACTGACCATCGCGCTGCGCGGCCGGAGCACCATCGAGCCGGCCGATCAGGTAGATTTGACCGTGGCTCTGGCGAAAAAGGAGTTGGAGGCTCACGGCATCAGGAGATGGCGAAGGTGGTTGATACCTCGGGCGGTCTTGAACTCCTTTGGGAATCATATTGTCATGGTGCGGATGGCCAACAACCGCATTGCACGTCTGGCTCGAGAAAAGGAGAACCTTACGGCGGCGTTGGCGGAGGCCACGGGCGGTTCGCAATCCGGCGTCGCTGCGCTATGCCGGGACGCGCCCGCCCCTACAGCGCCGGGGCAGGCCCGATGACCCGGGATCAGATTGCCATCGCGGCCCTGGGGAGCGTATCGGCCATGCGGCTGATTTGGGACCGCGAGCGGTGGGTGCTCATCGCGGCGATCCCGGCGCAGCCTGGCTGGTTGTGGGCGGCCTGGGATGTCGGGCAGAGGGGCATAGTATATATTTCAACAGCCTGCACGGCGGTCCGGAGCCTGCTGTCGTGGCGGGCCTTCAGGAGGAACAGACATGTCTCCAGCGTTGCCGATTATCGATGGCGTGACGGGGATCGTGAATAAGGTGGTGGATCATTTCCTCCCGGCGAGTATGAGCGAGGAGGAGAAGGTCAAGGCCAAACTCGAAGCAGGCGCCATGGCTCAGCGAATGGCTTTGGAGGAGAAAAGCGCCTTCCGGAATTTTGTTCTGGACTACGAAGGCCGGGCTAAAGAGATCCCGAAGACGCTCGTGTGGCTGCGATCGAGCATCCGGCCGATGCTGACCTACCTGATCGTCGGGGCGTATGTGTGCGGGTGGATGGGGATCCGGCTGCCGTATACGAATATGGTTTTCACCCCCGAACACATGGAGCTGCTCAAGCCGGCGCTGATTCTGGTGCTGGGGTTCTGGTTCGGAGAGCGGCTGCTGACCCGGAGTGGACTCGCGGAGGCGATTAAGGGGAGGAAAAAATGACCGATGGCGATCGCCTTAGCAATATCGAGCGCCGACTTGACGAGCATGGCAAGACCTGTCCCCAAACGGGAATCCTGTCCAAAATACGGCAGCAGCAGGCGTCCTGCCCCAGAGCACAGATCAAGTTTTTATGGTGGTTTGTGGCGGGAGTGGGCGCCGCCATTGCCGGTCTGGCGGCGTCTGTTTTTAAATTGGTGGCCTACCCGTGACGCCCGGAGAAGGGCTCACATTAGAAAAGCGCGTTTCTTTGGAACTTCCCCCCACACCTCCCGGCTAAGCGTTGAGCAGGCAACGACCTGACGTCCACGTCTGGACGCGGCCTCTCAGCGGACGGCGTGATTGCCGGAAAACCCGAGGGAAACGAATCCATCGATTCCCCCGGTAGAACACGATCGCGTCGGTTCTCGAAGCGAAACTCGATCGAGCCGGCGGCGTCATGGGGCCGGCGTTTTGACATAGGGACGTTGTTCTTTGTCCAGCAGCACCCGGCCCGTTACGGAAATGGTTTTCCCGAGGCTCGCTGAGCCGGGCACCGTGGAATAACCCTCCGGTACGGGGCCGGACACGTACAGGCACCCCTTGTCGATATCCACCATCCAGTCGCTCCGGGTTTCCGGGGGAGCGGTTTTGCAGGACCCGGACCAGCCCATGAACCGTCCCTCGATGGTAACCGTACGTTCAAGGCCCTGGCTTCCGTAGAGGGCGTGTTCGCCTGCCCGCATCCGAAGTGGAGCATGACCAGTATCAGCGCGAGTCCCAAAGTCTGTCGGTTCATCTCTCATGCCTCCTGCAACGGCTCTTGCCAAGGCGGCTGTTAATAGATCCCGGGAATCCTTGTTCTCGGATGATCCCGGGGCAGCTCCGGAGGAAATCCTGATCTTGTCCGCTATCTGGCGGGCTTCGGTATCAGGATGCCGGGCTTCAATCCCCGCTTCTTGCCGAGACTTTTCCCATTCAAAACCGGCTTGAAAACTTTGGTGCGGTCGCCACTCCTGATCGAGATCGCCGCCACCTGGTTCTGGGCGCTGCCTCCTATGGTTATGTAGCCCACGTACCACCAGTCGCTATAAAAATTGTTGAGCACTTTATCGATCTCGTCATCGCTTTCGTACCAGTCGATAGGTGCGGGATTGCCGAGGCTCAGAATCGGGGATTGAACCACATCCATGCTACCGTCCGAGTAGATGACCGTCACCTCCGCCAAGGCGTCCACGGAGAAGAACCCGTTATCCCAATAATTCACGAGAATATCATAGTCGCCCACGGCCACCACTTCCGCGGCGGCATAGAACTCCTCGGAGTATCCCGTCTCAGCGGAATCGCCGGAGAAGAAACCGTTGGGCGTGGATACGCCTTCCCAGGGCGCGGAGATCAGCCCGTCCGGTTCCCAGATATACAAGTCCAGATCGGCGTCCGTGTCCCAATAGAGGTCAATGATGAAATTCCCTTCCGCTGTTTCGAGGGGCTGCTGGCCACCGGACGCATCGCCTGTGACGAGCAGGTTGACAAAACTTCCCCACGTGCCTTCCGCCGCGCGCACCTGATTCACTGCGAGCTCGTTGTAGGAAGCCAGATCCTGGTCGCTCACCTGTTCCCGGGTGGGCAGATAGACGGCCAGGCCCGTTGATCCGGATCTGGGATCGGTTTGTTGTGACGGGACGTGCACTCCGTTTCGTACAATGGCCGAGCTCAACACGCTCTGAACTTGGGAAATCTTGGTCTTGACCTCCTGGTCGGACGTTTCCGCATTCAACTTGGCCAGAAAGTCGCCCAGGTCGTGGTTCTCCTTGAATTCGTAGGCGATGGAGTTACCTCGAGCCTGCTGCACGTCGGGCCGGATCGTGTTTATGTTCTGATTCAACGTCTGGGCCAGCGCGTTCATCGCGCTGTCGAGGTTGGTTAACTTTGACATATCGAAGGCGGACTTGGTACTGACGGACCGTCCTTCCTGCTCGTAAAAATTCTGAAACTTGTCCGGAATGAGCTGGGCCAACGCCAATGCGGACATGGACGGATTGGCCACCAGGGCTGAAAGTACGGTGTCGTATGGATTTCCGTCCCCGGGCTCCGTTTCCTCGGAAAACACCAGGTAATCCGCAAATCCCGCCAGCTCGTAGGCGACTTCGTACATGGCCATGAGGCACAGATCGAAATCGAGGACCGCCACGTGTATGCCCGCATTCTCGAGGGCGGCGGCCAGTCCGGGCACGCTCATATACGAACCGGAAGTCTCGTCCTGGAGCAGCCCCCTGAAACCGCCCATGGTGGTTCCCCGCTCTTTCCAACCGGATCCGTGGTCTTCGAGTGTCAAGGCATATCGTTTTGCGGGATAGGTTTGGATCGCCCATTTAATGAAGTCGGCCAAGACCTGGGGACTTCCCATGTCCAGGTTCCCCACGTTGGTCACAGGACTGGTGAAATTGGAGGTGTCGTTGTCCTTTATCACACGCGCCCTATAAGTATTCGGAAATTGCTGCTTGAGTTCGGAAGTGTAGTTTTGGCTGACTTCGAATTGGATCACCACATTCGCCTTGTCGGTGGAGCCTGCGGTCTCCATTTCGTTCATATCGGAGTACAAGGCCTGCGAGAGGTTGTTATCCCCCGCGATGAACACCATGAAGGTCCAGTCCGCCGCCGGCGGCTGGGACGTATCCGGCGCCGAGAATTGCTTGTCCAGGGCGTAGCTGAGAGATCCGCCTTCGCTCAACTGTATCACGGCGCTGTAGGAATCGGAGTCCGTGGCCGCCATGTTCAGGATGTGGCCGTAACCTGCCAGATCATCCGCCACGTCAATGCCGTCCGACCAGTCCGTGTCCAGAAACACCATCCAGGATCGGGCGTCGGGACTGAAAATCAGGATCGCCGCCTTGGTGGAGTACGTTTGCACGTAGAGATTGGTGGTCGGGCTGCCTTTGTAGATACCATCCGCCGTGCTGGAGCCGTCCGGGGCTGAAAAGTCTTTGGAAAGGGAATATTGAATGGGATTTCCGCCCGCTGGGGTCAGCGTTGCCGTAGCCTCGGTGTCCGACGAAAAGCTCATGGAAAGGGAGTGTCCCGAGTCGGTGAGGTCTTGGGGATTGGTGATCCCGACTTTCCAATCGGTGTCCAGAAAAGCGTACCAGGTAGCGATGGCGTCCGGAGTGAGAATAATGACCGCCGAACCGGTGGTGTAGGTTTGGACGTATACGTTCATGGATTGCGGGTTTTGCGTGGGTCTGTAAATGCCGTCGATGGCGCCGTAGGCCGACGCCGAAGCCATGCACATGCCGAAGGCCAGAATGACGGCAATTACGCAACAGGGCAGGGAAGCTCGTTTCATGAAAGTCCACCTCCTTGAGGCATAGGTTTACGGAAGGAGCCCCGAAAGGTCCTGCAGGACGGCGGGACGCGGATCATGATGGGCAATCATCCCAAAACGGGACTCTTCCGGACGGAACCTTGTGCTCATTTATTCTCGGTTTCAACGGGTTGAATTCTTCTTCGAGAAACCTGTACATCATGCAGGTTGGACGTAAAGGAGGGCCTCCGGAAAACTTGGATCGAAGGGTTTTCCGGATCACCCTGCTGATATCGTACGATTTCCATTATCCTTGAGCCCTTTATGCATTGTCAAGGTTGGAGCAACGATGCAGACTTTCTGCGGATGGATCTCGCGTGTTTCGGTCATATGAACGGCCGTGAGTCCAAACAACCGGTTCTCGTTTCGTCCAGTGGTTACATGAAAATCTTGCCTGGATTCATCAGGCCTTTGGGATCCAGGAGATCCTTGATGCGTTTCATCAGCTCGTAACTGCGGCCGTGCTCCAGTTCCATGAATTTTCGTTTTCCGATTCCCACGCCGTGTTCGCCCGTGCATGTTCCCCCCAGTTTTACCGCTCTCCGGACGATCACCTCGTTGATCTCTTCCAGTTTGGACCATTCTTTCGCGTCATTGGGGTCTGCAGCCATGACCACGTGCAGGTTTCCGTCTCCGGCATGACCGAAAACGTACCCGGAAACATTGCGCTCATCCACAAGAAGCTGGGAAAAAACCGTCATTTCCGGATACTTCGAAATAGGGACGGCGGCGTCCACGATCAGCGTTTCCTTGTTCGGGTGGGCCCGGTGAATCGTTTCCCAGGCTTCGTGCCGGGCCCGCCAGAGGTCTTTACGCTCCGCCTCCTCGAACCCGTGCCGGAAATCCGTGGCGCCGCAGGTCTCGCAGATCTCTTTCGCCAGATCCGACGTTTCCTTCAATGTGACATTGCTGATTCCGTGAAACTCACAGAATAACGAGGGCTGTTCCACCAGTCCAAGTCCTTTTTCCCGATTCATCAGTCCTATAAGCCCGGGAGTCAGAAGTTCCAGGGCCGCGGGTTCCAAGCCGGAACCGATGATCAGGGCCACGGCTTCCGAAGCGCTCTTCAAGTCAGGGAAAACTACCGTAACGGCCAAATGGCGTGCGGGAATTCCCGCCAGCCTGAGAGTGGCTTCCGTAATCACCCCGAGGGTGCCTTCAGAACCGACGAAAAGGCGTGCAAGATCGTAACCGGAAGAGGACTTGCGCGCCGTGCATCCTGTTTGAATGACCTCCCCGTGGGGCAGGACAACAGTGAGTCTCAATACGTAATCCTTGGTGGCGCCGTACTTGATGGTCTGTACTCCGGAAGCGTTGTTGGCGATCATGCCGCCGATGGTGGCGTCCGCCCCGGGATCCGGCGGGAAAAACAGGCCGTGTTTGCCCGTCTGTCGGTTCAGTTCCTTTCTCAGCACCCCGGGCTGAACGTCGGCCTGAAGATCTTGGGGGCGAATCTCGAGTATGCGATCCATCCTGGAGAGGTCCATCACGAGACCTCCCTTGGTGGGAACAGGATTTCCCTCCGTACTGGTGCCGACCCCCCAGGGTGTGACGGGGATGTCGTTCCGGTACGTCCAAGCGAGGATATTCGAAATTTCCTCGGTGGTTACGGGCCAGATGATGCCTGCCGGCAGTTCGCCCCGGTGAGGCGAGATATCATGAAGGTGCAATTCCCGGTAGGACTGCCCAACGGAGAAACGCTCGGCCTCTACAAAACCGGATAGAGTCCCGGCCTGTATCTGTGTGAATTCTTTCATCGGCTGTACCTCATTCTCAGAGCGAACATATCGATCATATTATGTTAGCATAACCACGACCGAAATAAGAGCCCGGAGTGAGGGCGTATTGAAAAAGATTGACACTCCCGCCCCAACTGACCAAGAATGGATTCCGGTCTTTTCAAAGTACCCATCCTATCGAAAGACAAGGGAATCATGGAGTATACGCCTGGTGAACTGATGGTAACCACGGCCGCCCGAATGATCTCGGACGGGAACGTAGTGTTCGTGGGTATGCGGCTGCCTTTGCTGGCCTTTCTGCTGGCCAAAGAAACCCATGCCCCGAACGCCGTTGGCCTTTTCGAGAACGGCGTTGTTCGGGACGTCCCGGCGCTGGCGCCCATTGTTACCATGGGCGATCCTCCCAACCTGGCGCATGCTCTCCTCTGTGGCGATATGATGGAAGTCATGGGATATCTGCAGAAGGGTCGGGTGGACGTGGGGTTTATCGGAGGCGCCCAAATCGACCGTTTCGGGAACTTGAACACGACCTGGATCGGACCGGAGAAGGATCGTCGGGTCCGTTTGCCGGGCAGCGGCGGTGCGGCGGATATTGCTTCATTGAGTCATAAACTTCTAATAATCATGACTCATCAGAAGCGACGCTTTGTCGAGAAGGTCGATTACGTTACTTCGCCGGGATACGGTTCAGGAAGCACATGGCGGAGGGATATCGGCCTTGTAAGAGGGGGCCCGGAGGCCGTCATCACCACATTGGGCGTGCTGCGTTTCGATTCCATTACAAAGGAAGCGATGCTGACCCAGGTGCACCCATCGATTTCACCGGACCAGGTTAAGGAGGAAACCGGATGGGACTTGAAGACGGCCTCTGAAATCATCCGCACACCGGAACCCACCGCGGAGGAACTGAAGATTATTCGAACGTATGATCCCCATGGGTTCTGGACTCAATAGCCGGACCATGGAAGGAGAAGGTGCTTTCGGTGAACCGAATGTCGGCTGGCAGGGTTCGTGTGCATCAAGGTGTAAAACCAGCGAGCCGCTGTCTGATATATTTAGTCCTCCTTTGTGTCTCAATCGTTGGATGCGGAGGCTCGGAAGAACGTTCGCCATGGGTTTTGATCTACAGGGATACTCAGGATCAGGAGACCTATTTGGACGTTTCCCGAGTGGAATTCAAACGACGGGAGGCGTCCGTTTGGATCAGTCGGAACGTTCAGAAAAAGGACTACTATCAATATCAGCGTATACTGCTCCGGTTCGGCCAGGGTCAAATCATGATTGCCGACTCGATGCGCATCTATCCGAACGGTAAGGTCGACTTCGAAAACGTGGAACCGGCTTGGAGAAAAGTAAGCGCGGTAGGTTTGGACAAGGTTCTGTTCGACTTGATTTCACCGGAAGGAAAGCCGCAAGCCCCGGAAGAGATTCAGCAAAAAGCCTGGTCCATCGAAGAAGTGCTGTTGCGTTTGCCTTCGTGATGTTCGGACGCTCGGGCAGAAATCGCCACGGGGTGTCGTTTCGCTGTTTGTTCTCCGGGGCCAATAAAGTGCAGCGGGCTGAATCCGTATCAATTCCCCGATCGGGAGACCATATGGTAAGACGGGGCGTTCGATTGAAGACGAAATGACCCGGAACAGGGGAATCGCGCCCAATGGGGGGCGGAACTTTTCGAAACAAAGCCACAGGAACGGGCGCTGACCCGCCTTTCCACTCCAGTCATGAACTTCATTCCTTCAGAGAATCCGGAAACGTGAGCACGGGCGGAAAAGGGCTCGTTTTTCTATGGTGTCTGGCCTTGTTCTGCTGGTGGGTCCGATACTACCCCCCCGGTGTCCCGTGGATCGTGGTTGACGACGACGCTCGCCAGCACGTGTACTGGACGGCGAAGTACCAGGATCCCCAGCTCTTTCCGGACGACCTGCTGACCCGGTTCGTATCGTCGAACGTATTGGACCCCATCGGCTACAAGCTTCTTTACAGACTGGGCGTGAATTTCACGGACCCGATACCATTGAGCCGTATTCTTACGCTGGTCCTGCTGCTCTGTTCCTTGGGACTCCTGGATCGCTTCAGCCGGGAATGGATTCCGGATGCGGGAGGGCGGCTGTTGTGCGGGCTCCTCTTCCTGTTCTATTCCCTGTACGGTAATTCAGGCGGAATACCGCGAGTGTTCGCCTATCCTTTTTTGTTGGGATTCCTGGTGTTTCTTCAGAAAGGCGCCTACTGGGGCGCAGCGGTCATAGTGGCCATGGAAACGCTCTTATACCCTCCCATGCTGCCCAATTCTCTAGCCCTTGGATCCTGGGCCCTCGCTTCACGGTTCCATCGGGGAGAGTTCGGCCCGAAATGGATATGGGATGCGAGCACCTTAGTCCTGGTTACCCTGGCGGCGGCTCTTTTTCTGACCTCGATCTACTCGGGAGGCGACGGCGAGGTCTGGGGTCCGCAAATTACCGTGGAACAGGCCAAGGCCGAGCCGGAATTTCACGAGAATGGGAGAACCGAGTTCTTCCGGGAGAATGTGTTCGCCTACTTCCTTTTGGGGCGAAGCGGAATTGGTCTGTGCGAGATAATGGGGTTTCTTGCGATCCTGGGAGGCATGGCGGCATTCCTTGGGTTCCGTAAACTGCGATTTCCATCAGCCGCGTTCCACCTCATCTGGACGTCCCTGGCTCTGTTCGTTTTGGCTCATCTGGTGCTGTTCAAGCTCTATCTTCCCTCGAGATACACTAGCTTCACCATACCATTGGCCCTTATGATCGCGATCGGAGCGAACACGAATCCATTTCGGGAGGCAGTGAGGCCGTTTCTGGAAAAACGGCGGCGCTTTATACCCGAAAAGCCTCGGGCGCGTTGGCTAGGGTGGCCGGCCGTGGTGCTGCTTGCCATCGTCTATGCCTATGTGCAGGGACATGGTATCGTGCGTGTGGATTCCGAAGTGGCCGTTCTGGACGGAGAGGAGCAGGACATGCTGGCTTTCCTCGCCACCCTTCCCAAAGACGTCGTGATTGCCGGACATCCTTGCGTCATGGACAATGTACCCCTGATATCCCGGCGTCAGGTACTGGTGAACCGCGAGCTGGCTCTTCCGTATTACACCGGATACTACGCCCAGGTTCGTAAACGGTTGTTTGATCTGTTTGAAGCCTATTACGCCACAAGCCGGCAGGAAGTGGATCGTTTTTCGAAAGCGTACGGAGTAGATGTATGGGTGATCCGGCAGTCGGACTTCGAGCCGGCCTTCCTGAAAGGTCGGATTTTTGATGAGCCTTTCAATACGGTTGTGAAAAAGCGGATCGGTGAGAACGACGCTTTTGTCTTGCCCAAGGCGCTTTGGGGTCTCAAATGTTTCGAAAACGAACGCTATTTTGTCCTGTGCAAGGATTTCGATTGAAGGAAATGAGGCCACGAGGTTGACTGTGGATCCGTTGTCCCTCTTTCATCCCCGAATCTCGCAGTGGTTTTCCGAGAATGTCGGCGCGCCTACAGAGGTGCAGAAACAGGCCTGGCCGAGCATTGCCGCTGGGGAACACCTTCTCGTCAGCGCTCCCACCGGCAGCGGCAAGACCCTCGCCGCCTTTTTGTGGGCCCTGAATCAGCTCGTGATCGGAACTTGGGACACCGGCCACCTCCACGTACTGTATGTTTCTCCTTTAAAGGCCCTGAACAACGACGTTCAAAGAAACCTGCTGGGGCCTTTATCCAGGCTGAAACAGGTCTTTGAGTCGGCCGGGGAAACGTTTCCATCCATTCGTGTGTTTACCCGAAGCGGCGATACCCCCCAGTCCGAACGCCTCCGTATGCAGCGACATCCGCCCGAAATCCTTATTACGACTCCGGAAAGCCTCAATTTGCTGCTCAGTTCGTTGGGTGGACGAAACGTGCTGGCGGGACTGTCCACCGTGATTCTGGATGAAATTCATGCGGTGATCGGGACCAAACGGGACGTTCATCTCATTACCGCCGTGGATCGCCTCGTACGACTGTCGGGCGAGTTCCAGCGAATCGCTCTGTCTGCGACGATTCGGCCGCTCGAGGCGGTTTCCGGGTTCATCGGGGGCTATCGGCTCGAAGGGAATCCGGCCCATCCGAAGTATGTTCCAAGATCCGTCACTACCATTTGTTCGGAAGAATCCAAGGACTACGACATTCAGGTGCGGTTTCCTCAGGAGGTCGTGGACCCATGGAATAAGAAATCGGTCTGGGACTCGTTGGCGGGCGAGTTCAAAAACATCATCGGAAGAAATCGGTCCACGCTTTTGTTCGTGAACAGCCGGCGCTTGTGCGAAAAGATCACGTATAAGATCAACCTTGGGGAGGATCGCGCCATTGCGTATTCCCATCATGGATCTCTGTCACGGGAAATTCGGGGAGAAGTGGAACGGAGGCTCAAGGCCGGTGAGCTAAAAGCCATCGTGGCTACGAATTCCCTCGAGCTGGGGATTGACATTGGCGCCTTGGACGAGGTGGTGCTCATCCAGTCTCCGCCCTCGATTTCGTCGGCCATCCAAAGGATCGGGCGGGCGGGTCACCAGGTGGGGCAGATCAGCCGGGGAACTCTTTTCCCCACCCACTCGCAAGATTTTCTGGAAGCCGCCGTGCTGGCGCAAGCCGTGCTCGATCAGGACATCGAGGCGGTACGGCCGGTCGAGTGTCCCTTGGACGTGCTCGCTCAAATCATCGTTTCCATGGCTGGAACCGAAACCTGGGATCTGGATTCCCTGTATGCGCAACTGCGCACCAGTTATCCCTACCGAACCCTCAGCCGGGACCACTTCGACCTGGTGTTGAACATGTTGGCCGGAAGATACGCGGACACCCGGATTCGGGAACTCAAGCCCCGGGTTTCCATCGACCGCCTCGATAACACGGTGGCCGCGAGAAAGGGGGCCTTGTTATCCCTCTACGGCTCCGGGGGCATGATACCGGACCGCGGGTATTTCCACTTGCGGCGACACGACACCAATGCGCGTATCGGAGAACTGGACGAGGAATTTGTTTGGGAAGCCCGGATCGGACAGACGATCACCATCGGCACTCAAAATTGGAGAATCGAGCGCATCACCCACAACGATGTGTTCGTGACGCCGGCGCATCCAAAGGCCATGGCGACTCCGTTTTGGAGGGGAGAAGAGAATAACCGGCATTTTCACTTTTCAGACCGTATTGCCCGCTTCTTGGAGAAAGCTGACGCCAACCTTGGCGATCCCGACTACGCCCGTATCCTGCAGCAGGAAAACCGGATGGACGCCTCGTCGGCCGGGCAACTGATTGAATTTTTAAAAGAGCAAAAGGAAGCTACCGGATGCTCCTTGCCTCACCGGCATCACCTGTTGCTCGAATTCGTGCACTCGGGACCCGGAGGGGCGCCGGGAAATCAGGTGGTGATGCATACGATGTGGGGCGGCCGGGTAAACCGGCCCTTCGGCATGGCTCTGGGCGCCGCCTGGGAAGCCCGTTTCGGGCGGCGTGTCGAGATGTTCACGAGCAATGACTGCATTGCTTTGGTGCTGCCGCACGAAGTGAGCGCAGAGGAACTTCTCAGCCTGGTAACCGTTGCGACGGTTGAAACATGGCTGAGGAGCCGGCTCGAGAAGTCCGGTTTTTTCGGCGCTCGCTTCAGGGAATGCAGCGGGCGAGCTCTTCTGCTGACCCGCGACAAGTTCAATGAACGCATGCCTCTCTGGATGAGTCGGCTTCGATCCCAAAGGCTTCTGGATTCCGTATCAGCGTACGAGGATTTTCCCGTGCTCCTCGAGACCTGGCGCACCTGCCTCAAGGACGAGTTCGATCTCGAGAATCTCAAGAAGCTTCTGGCGGAACTGGAAACCGGCGCCATCACCTGGTCCGTTGCGAGAACCGGACGCCCGAGTCCCATGGCCCGCAGCGTGAGCTGGCGGCAGGTCAATGAATACATGTACATGGGCGACGGGGCCGACTCGGGCCGGGCTTCCAGACTTCGCGACGATCTGATTCGGGACGTGGTGTTCTCACCGGACATGAGGCCTTCGATTGCGCCGGACTTGATCGAGCGGTTCGAAATGAAACGCCGGCGACTCAGTCCGGGTTACGCTCCGGATACGCCGCGGGACCTTCTGGATTGGGTGAAGGAACGCTGGGTCCTGCCGGAGTCGGAGTGGAAACGGTTGCTCGAGGCCGTGCGCCGGGACCGCGGTCCCGACTTGGACACTGTGCTCGAGCCCGTTGCCGGCAAGCTGGTTCGCCTCTTTCCACCCGAGGCTTCGCAGCCTCTCGTGGCGGCGATGGAACTCGTTCCAGCTGTGTTGCATGCCTTGTCTCCGGGATCGGATCACGTTCCGATGGAACCGTTGGCGCCCGGTGGTTCGGTATGGTCTGTAAGGGGAAAGGATTCCTCAGACCCTGAAAAAGACGCGGCTGAACTCCTTACGACTTTGCTCGGCGAGTGGTTGCGATTCCATGGACCGGTGACGGTGGAATTCATCGCCACTTCCCTCGGCGTCCATCGGCAGCGGCTCTCCCTCGCCCTCGAGGAACTTCTTGATTCGAAGCAGCTCGTTTCCGGAATCCTGGTCTCGGATCGCGATGAAGAGCTGGTCTGCGATAGTGAGAATTTCGAGATCCTGCTCCGAATGGCCCGATCGGAAAACATTCCGGCCTTTCATCCATTGGAACCGGAGTGGTTGCCGGTGTTTCTGGCCGATTTTCAGGGTGTGGCCAAACCGGCGAGGGATTCGGAAGCTTTGTATGAACGTGTCGAACAACTCCTGTGCTATTTCGCGGCGGCCGAGTCGTGGGAAACGGAGATCCTTCCGGCCCGTGCGCATCCCTACAACACCGACACGCTGGACAAGATGTTGCGGGAAACGGAACTGGCCTGGATCGGCGGCAAAGGTCACAAGGTCGCGTTCTATTTCGATCCGGATCTGGATCTGATGCGTGAGGAGCAGGGGGTTACAGGAGCACGGGACCTGGCGGATACGGATCGAGGCGCGAAGAACGGCGATTCTTCGGACACCACCGATTCGAAAGCCCTGTTTCCCGATCCCATGGGCCGCTACGATTTCTCGACCATGCTGCGCGCGTCCGGACGTTCTCCCGGCGACCTGGTTCGGTATTTGTGGCAGGAAGTGTGGGAGGGGCGAGTGTCCAACGACACCTTCTCCGTGCTGAGGAGGGGCATCGAGCATCAATTCGAGCCGGAGCCCGCACTGTCGGAAACCGCCAATCGAGCTCAAAGACGCCACGGCATGGGAAGACGTAGTGCTTTTTCTCGTTGGAAAAGCGCCCTGCCCATGGCGGGAAGCTGGTTTCGCATTCCGAGTTCCGACCTGGAGGCCGATCCGGTGGAAACCGAGGAGCGCAACAAGGATCGCGTCCGCCTGCTGCTGGACCGGTACGGAATTCTTTTCAGGGAACTTCTGCTCAACGAAGTCCAGGCGTTTCGATGGCCCCACCTGTTCCGGTCTCTGCGATTGATGGAACTTTCCGGAGAGCTGCTGTCCGGATGCTTCTTCGAGGGTATCCCAGGACCCCAATTCATATCGCACAAAGCGTTTCGCGCGTTGGAACGGGCGCTCCCGGACGACCGGATCTTCTGGATCAATGCCGCGGATCCCGCGTCTTTGTGCGGAGTGCCTCTCGATGGGCTCAAGGCCGGACTGCCGAGACGTATCGGAAGCACGCATCTGGTGTACAAGGGAAGAGAATTGGAGGTGATTTCCCAGCGGAACGGCAAGATCCTCACCTTTCGCGTACCCCCGGACGACCCGCGCATGCAGGAATATCTCGGGTTTCTCCATCATCTCCTGCGCCGGCCGTTTCAACCCCTCAGACAAATCATTATCGAGACTGTCAATGACGAAGAGGCGTACCGCAGTCCTTATGTGGATCCATTGCGCACGGGTTTCGACGCGGTCGTGGATTACAAACGTGTGGTGCTGTATCGGAGGGTGGCGTGAAGTCCCCCCGATCGAAACCCTTTCGCCTGCGCGATTCTTTTCAATGAACGCAATCGCCGGGATTTCATAACGCCCCCGAAAGAGTCAAGTACACTCGCCGGCCGATTGCACCGAATTGCTCAATTTCTTGGCAACTCCCCTGGAGCCGTTGCCCAGTTTTTGAACGATTTCGGGCGCCGGCGCCCTCTGCTGAAAGAACCTATCCATGTAAAATCAAAGTGTTACACGCGTTGGCACAAAAACTGCTTTCGATTCACCGAGGCGCTCTGTACTCAAAGTGGCCCGACTGAGCCAAGAGTTGGCGCCTGGTGGATGGATCAGGCAGAGTATTTCTTCGGGAAAACGCAAAGGGCGGCATGAATGAGGCTTCGAGCAGCTCGTGCGAGCTGAGACAAATCCAAAAGCCGCGGTTGCCGGCTGACAGAAAAAACAGGAGAGTACAGTGAGAATTGTCAAGATGGGAACAAAGATCGGCTTTGGTTTTGGAATCCTTCTGGTTATCGTACTACTGATCGGCGCCGTCTCCATTTGGAGTATGAAAAGCGTCCAGACCGGCATTAACCAGGTGGCGAACGAATACGTTGCGGAGGCGGACATTGCGGGGGATTTGCTGCAAGACGCCCTGTTGACCATGTTTGCCGTTCGAGGATATGGATTGAGCGAGGAAGACCGATACCTCGAGGAGGGCGCTAAGATGCTCGCCGAATTGAAGGACAACCTTAACAAGGCCAACGAACTGGCCATGAACAATCCGACTCTGGTCGAACTCAATGAAGGCGTCAAGCGGATCAAAGAAGACACCGCGGTGCTTGAAGGGCTCGTGCAACAGACATCGGCGAAAACCAAAGAACTGGCCGGCAGTCGGGAGGCCTTGAATGCAGCGGCCGGGGCGTTCACGAAAAACGCCGAGGATTACATAAAGGACCAGTTTTCCGCCCTCCACAAGGGAATTCGGGAAAACGCCGAGACGGCCACGTTGTCGGAAGGTCTCATGAAAATCGAGGCCATAAAACAAGTCGTGGATCTTGCCCATGACACACTGTTGAGTGTGTACCGAGCGCAGGCGACAAGAAACCCTCAACGGCTGAAAGACTCGCTGGCGAACTTCAACGAGGTGGATCTTAAGCTGGAAGAGATCCGGCTCACAACGTTCGAAGAGGTAGGCCGAAAGCAAATTGAGAACATTCAAGCGGCCGCCAAAAAGTACCAGACAGCGGGGAATCAGCTTTACGAGCAATGGCTGGCTCGGGACGAAATCGGCAAGCAGTGTGATGAAAAAGGCGAGAGCGTGATGGCGGAATCCGAAGCCATTGCCAAGACCGGCATTTCGGAAACCAATGCCGTTGCGGATAGCGTCGCCTCGCATTTGAACACATCCGTTACTGCAGTCGTTGTCGGATTGCTGATTGCCTTGATCGCGGGCATTGCGGTTGCTGTGTTGATCACGCGCAATATCACCAGGCCGATTAAACGCATCATAGCCGGGCTTACGGACGCCGCCGAGCAGGTTTCCACCGCCTCCGGAGAAGTTTCTTCCTCGAGCCAGTCCTTGGCTGAAGATGCTTCCCGGCAGGCGGCTTCCATCGAGGAAACCTCATCGTCGTTGGAGGAAATGTCCTCGATGACGAAGCAAAATGCCAGGAATTCGGAGGAGGCGGATCACCTGACCCGGACGACCAATCAGATCGTCGGCAAGGCGAACCAAACCATGAAGGAACTGACTCGTTCCATGGCTGAGATTTCGAAATCCGGCGAAGAAACCTCGAAGATCGTCAAGACCATTGATGAAATCGCCTTTCAGACAAACCTTCTTGCCCTGAACGCCGCTGTCGAAGCCGCTCGGGCGGGGGAGGCCGGAGCAGGGTTCGCCGTGGTTGCCGAAGAAGTGCGAAATCTCGCCATGCGCGCGGCTGAAGCGGCGAAAAACACCGCAACCCTGATTCAAGGCACGCTCAGATCCGTCCAGGAAGGCTCGCACATGGTTTCCAATACCAACGAGGCTTTTAAGGAAGTGGAGGCAAGCACCGAGAAAGTGGGTGAATTGATCGGAGAAGTGGCCGTGGCCTCCAAGGAGCAAGCCGCAGGCATCGCACAGATCAATACGGCGGCCACCGAAATGGACACGGTGGTTCAGCAGGTCGCTTCAAGCGCGGAAGAGTCTGCTTCGGCGGCCGAGGAATTGAGTGCGCAGGCCGAACAGATGAAAGCGTTCGTAAACGAGTTGGTGGTGATGGTTAGCGGCGGCACACTTGATTCACAAAAAGGGGCCTCGAAAAGGGCGCGTGGGGGTGGCAAAGAAGGTAAGAAGGCGCTCCGAAAACCGCCTGAGATGAACGCCCTGCCCGGCCCTGAAGGATCGCATGAAATCAAGCCGGAGCATGTGATCCCCTTCGATGAGAATGATTTGAAGGAATTCTAGAATCAACCGAACACTTGCAGCCCATGCCGGGTATCAGACCACGAAAGGCTTTCAATTCCGACGGCTTTTCCCACGCCTGATCGCAGGCGAGCCGCATGATCAAAATCTCCGGGGGGCTAGTTCGAGCCCTCGGAGATCTATGATCCCTCCGTGAAGGAGTCTCTCTTTGTTGGGACCCAAGGAAGGCCGGGTTGAGCCTTAGCTGGGGAGGCTCCCCGTGAATTCTTCGCAGCAAGACCACCTTGAAAAAATATCGGGCAGATTGATCATGCTTGGGGACAACCTTAGTATAATCATTAAAGTTGAGTGAACGAATCCTAGATGTTGGCCAAAAGGAAGATTCAAAGGCCCGGTTGTACCGTCGAAACCGGTTCAAGGTCAGGGAAGTGAAGGAGGTGATACTGTTCTAACTATCTGTTTCGTCCAGATCAACGGTTTGAATCATCTGTATTGATCTAAGAGGGGGTAATGGAATGAAAGCAAAGCGTTTCAAATCCAGATGGGTGGTTCTCGGCATTCTATGCTCCTTAACCGCTCTGTTGGGGGTAGCCTTCGCGCAGGAGATGGTCAAGAGCAGCTACAGCCCCGTGGTCGTGAAGGAACCCTTCGCGACGACCATGGATCGTATGAAGAATGCCAAGGCGGAGGTGATGCAACGCCAGATGGATTTGCTCAATGAGCGATACGACCTGAGTGACCGACCCGCCAAAGGGGTGATGATGTCCGCCGGACGAAAAGCCGTGCAAGAGGGCGTTCGAGTGAAGCCTCCGGAAGGCCTCACCTGGGAACAGCTCGCGGAAATGAGCCCGATGGAGATAAAGGGAAAGGATGTATGGCCGAAAGGTTTCTATCCGCTTCCCCATCCCAACCATGCCGAGGGCGGCATGGTCTTTCCCAAATCCCATATCGAGGAAATCAAAAAGCAGGAAGGTCGGGACCTTACACGATTCGACCTGGATTACGATCTGCCGGATCATTTTCTGCCCGAGTTCCCGCCGCCGATCTATCTGACCACCCGTCCGGACCTTGGCGATGTGTCCCAGGGGAAGGTCGTCACCATCATGAATTACTACGAACTTTTTAACGGCATCCTGAATCCCAAGCAGCTCGAAGGCCTCCGCCTGCTGTTGACTCCTTTTCCGCAGCAGCAGTTCAATCAGACGGAAGACCGGCGCTCCGAGCTGGCCCACAGGGGTGTCACGTGCTTTGACTGCCATCTCAACGGGCACACGAACGCGGCCACCCATCTCGTGGGAGATATACGCCCTCAGGAATTTAGACACGGATTGGACACCCCGCCGCTCAGGGGCGTGAACATCCAACGTCTGTTCGGTTCGCAGAGGGCTCTCAAGAGCGTGGAGGACTTTACGGAGTTCGAGCAGCGGGCGGCTTATTTTGACGGCGACCCGGTAATTGCCACCAAGAAGGGGGTCAACGTCCTCGAGCGCGGCAGCCAGGTGCATTTCATGGCTGAATTTCAGGCCCTCCTGGACTTCCCGCCGGCCCCGAAGCTCAACATCTACGGTATGCTGGACCCGAAAATGGCTACCAAGTCTGAGTTGCGGGGCCAGGACCTGTTCTTCGGCAATGCGAAGTGCGCCGTATGCCATCCGGCTCCGTACTATACGGATAACCTGATGCACAATCTCAAGACGGAGCGCTTTTTCAATCCCCGCATGATCAATGGGAGAATGGCCTCCGCGGACGGACCGATCAAGACGTTTCCTTTACGAGGCATCAAGGATTCCCCGCCCTATCTGCACGACAGGCGATTGTTGACCCTGGAGGATACGGTGGAATTCTTCAACCAGGTGCAGGGACTCAAGCTCACCGGCCAGGAAAAGAAAGATCTGGTTGATTTCATGAGAGCCTTGTAGAACAAGGCATGTACGGTTAGAAAAGGCAGGGTCGGAAGGCCCTGCCTTTTTCATCGTTTGGAAACCGAAATAACGGTCCTACAGGTTGGTCGATGCATTGTGGATTGAACAAAAGCGTTCTACCCATAACAGCACGAGCCGCACGGAAGGACGTCCCACCGCATTTTCCGGTTCTTCCTTGAACCGGCAACGCCTTTCAGTCCGTACATCCGGATACGTTCCTCATCTGACCTTATACACTTCCGAGTACAGCTCTTCGGCGCAGACCGGGCAGATACCGTGGCTGAACTGAGCGCCGGAGTGCTTTTGTATGTATGTTTCGACCTGTTGCCAGTAGCCCTCGTCGTCACGGATCTTCTTGCAGCCGGAGCAGATGGGAATGATGCCTTGGAGGGTTTTTACCTCGCCCAGAGCGTCTTCCAGATGGCCGATCAGGATTTCCCGGACCTCTTCCGCTTTCTTGCGTTCGGCGATTTCCTTGGTCAAGCGCTCGTTGGCCCCCGTGAGTTCGGCCGTTCGTTCCGCCACGCGTTCTTCCAGGTTGTCGTGGCTAAACCGAAGCCGGGCGGACATTTCATTGAAATCCCGGACCAGATCGCCCCATTCACCGGGAAGCCGAGCCGAGATCTGTTCGCCCAAATGGGTTTGCTGTCGGGCAATGAGCTCGGTCTTCTCCCGAACCGCGTTCAATGGATTGGAAAAAAGGATCCGATTGGACCCGATAACGGCGGCGACCAGCAGGAGCAGTCCGGCCACCATACCTGCGACGAGCTTCCATGTTAACGACCTGGCTTGGGCGTAGGCCGCCCCCAAAGGTACTCGAATGGATATGGCTGAAACCACTTCGCCGACCTCGCGGTGAAAGCTTCGGTCGGGACCGTATCGGAGCACCATGCCTTGCGGGGCTGCTTGTGGAACGCTGTGACAGAGCAGGCAGGTTTCTTCCATCACCTCGCCGCGCCGAAGCACGACATAATAGGATTGGCCGGCGATGTCGCGAATAGCGGTCTGCAGGTTCAGCATGGGATCCGCATTGATCTTTTCTATAAACTCTTTCTCGTACGCGTCGGCCTCGTTGTGCGGATCCCGGGCATCGATGGCGCATTCTTTGTAGTAATAGTCGTCCAAGGACAAGGACTTGAAATATTGGTCGATACTGCGGACAGCGTACGTGGATGACATCCAGGCGGGCTCGAAATCGTCCTTTGTAAGGATGCCCTCGACCGCTTTGAATACCGCCGGCTTGAGCTGATGGGTAAAGTACGTGTGGGTGGCCAGATTCCGTTCCAGCAGGATGCGCGCCTTTGACTCCGCTTCCTTCAGGGCTTGTTGCCGCATCTGGTGACTTACCCACAGAACCATGGCCGCGGTGCTGATCAGAAATATGGCCACGGTGATCAGAAGAAATCGCGTCCCCACTCTCATACGCACCAGTCTCCTTTTGTCTTGCATCTATTTTGATAATATCGGTTCGTAACGGATTTGGATGAGGGGAAAATGACGTATCACCGATAAAAAGGCGTGAAAATGGGGACGGGGCGTGAAAATGGGGACGGGGTTGATTTTGCGCGTTTCTTTGTTTCATCATCCATGGTATAGAGACCTCATGCCACGAAAAGCACGCATCGATGCGCCGGGGGCGTTGCATCACATCATCTGCCGGGGGATCGAACGGCGCAACATCTTCCGTGACGATACCGACAGAAACCGGTTTGTCGATCGCCTGGCGAAACTGCTGCTTGAGACCGCAACACCCTGTTTTGCCTGGGCTTTGATGCCCAATCACTTCCACCTGCTGTTGAAAACAGGAAAAGAACCGATCGCCAAGGTCATGCAGCGCTTGCTCACCGGCTATGCCGTGACGTTCAACCGGCGGCATCGGCGATACGGCAGGTTGTTTCAAAATCGCTACAAATCGATTCTCTGCCGGCAAGACACGTATCTATTGGAACTGGTGCGCTACATCCACTTAAATCCGATCCGTGCGGGGATTGTCTCTGATCTGAAAACCCTCAATAAGCATCCATTTTCCGGACACCATGCACTCATGGGGAAAGTGACCCATCAATGGCAGGACACCGAAACGGTTCTCAGCCTGTTTGACCATTCCAAACGATCCGCCCGAAAGCTTTACGGTGAGTTTGTTGAAAAAGGTCTGACCCAAGGCCGAAGGCCGGAATTGACCGGAGGTGGTTTGTTAAGAAGCGTCGGCGGGTGGGGCGTTTTGAAATCCATGCGGGAAATGCAGATCCATTTGAAAGGGGATGAACGAATTCTAGGTGACAGCGATTTTGTGGAAGAAGTGTTGGACCGGGTTTCCGAGCAGATGGATCGCCGGTATCGTCTCCGGGAAACAGGGTACTCGTTCGACCGGTTGTCCAAACGCGTTGGGCAATTATTCGGCCTGGATGCGAAGGAGATTGTCATTCCCGGAAAACAGCCGACTCGGGTGGCCGCCCGAAGCGTATTGAGCTACTGGGCTGTCCATGAATTGGGCTTACCCGCAACCGAGGTGGCAAGGAAACTTGGGTTGAGCAAATCGGCGGTCAGCCGGGCTGTCAGCAGAGGCGGACAGATTGCCTCGGATAATGCATGGTCCGTTGAAGAATAGAAACGCCCAAAATCAACCCCGTCCCCCTTCACATCCCCCTTTATCCGTTTTGACGATACAAACTCTATGTAAACGGAGGCCTACTATGGGAAATGAGACGAAGCCGAAAACCAGGAAGTCCGGCAAGACATTGCAGACGGCTCGGGAAGCGGGCTATTTCGGGAAGAAGATGCTGAAGCGGGCCCTCGACGCCCAGGAGAAGGGCGCTCCCATCGGTTGGTCCATGGTCACCTGGTGGCAGGGAGAACTCGTGGCCAGGGCCATGGGGGTCGAGTTGGTATTCCCGGAGAACTACGGCGCCTACTGCGCTTCCGTGCGTCAGGCGGAACCGCACCTGGAAAGATGCGCGGCCGAGGGATATCCGAGCACCCTGTGCGGATATGCAAGAAACTGCATCGGCTATGCGGCCATGATGGCGGACAACCATGGGAAGGTTCCGGAAGGCGCTCCCGGAGGAGGGCTGGCGAAGCCTAAGTTCCTTCTGGCCTCGGGTGTTGCGTGCGATGCCCGATACAAATGGTTTCAGGCACTGACTCGGTACATCGATGCGCCCGTTTGGACCCTGGACCTCCCCCAGACCGGCGCCAAAGAGTACTTCATGGCCGGTAACAAAGAACTGAATATCTCGTTCATGGTGAGCCACCTTCGGAGGTACGTGGAATTCCTGGAAGAACTGCTCGGCACAAAGCTGGACTACGACAAGCTGCGCGAAATGGTCCAACGGACCTTCAAAACCCTTGCTTTGGCGCACGAGGTGGATCTCCTGCGGAGAGCCAAGCCGTCGCCCATGGTGAGCACGGATTTCTGGTCTATCATGATTCCCCATCTGTATCTTTCTGACGATCCGGAAGCCTACGAATTCTATCGGCGCGTGTACGACGAAGTGAAGCAAAAGGTGGACAACAAGATCGGCGCCATTCCCAACGAGAAGTACCGCATGGTGTTTTGTGAACTGCCCCCTTGGCACACCCTGGGCTTTTTCGATGAGCTTGCGGAGCGCTTCGGCATCGCCATGGTCATGGAGAGCTGGGGTTACCACGCCATTACGCCCTTTCCGGCGGAGGAGTTGGAGGGTGTGACCGATCCCCTCGAGCTGATCGCCCGGCTCTCTTACAGGAAATGGTCCGAATACAATTCGATTGCGGTGAAATACGGCGTGGAGCCCGGCTTCTTCATGGCGGCGAACCTCCAATATGCCGAGGACTATCGAGCGGACGGTTTTCTGGGTCATCCGCTTATGTCCTGTCGTCCCGCCACGTATGTGTTGCTGCACGCGAGAAATATGCTGGAGGAAAAGCTCAAAGTTCCGGGAGTGTTGATCGAGGGAGATATCGTGGATTTGCGCGTGTTCAATGAAGAGGAGGCCATCTCCAAAATGGAGGCTTTTGTCGAGACCATGGATCACTACAGGGACTTGAGAAAAGAAGCGGGAATGGCTTGGTAGGTTAGACTGTCCGTATGGGGACGTTGTTTCATTGTTGACTTATTTCGGTCTGAAGCCCTTCCCGAACGGCTCCTCCGGCTGCGATCGAGTCTTCATCCTCCTTCGCCCTCTTCACCGCACGGCAGCCGGGCGAACGGTCCACATTCAGACGACGCGCGACTTCGCTTCCGCGATTCCTCGGATAATGATGTGATGCAGCGGACCGGGCGCGTCAATGACACCTTGCCTTGGCATGCGTATCTGATAACCGCTTTGCACTTGCATATCAACAAGGAAACAACGTCCCTTTGCCCATGCCAGGTCCGGTTGAAATAACATGGTAGACGTGTTATCATGCTTTCATGATCGGGTCTTTCAAAAACCAGGGTACCGAGGACATATTCAACGGAAAGGCCACTAAACCCGCGTTAAAGTTATGTGCAAGGCAGCTCTGGAAAACAGCCTTCCGGAAACTCGATCAACTGGATTCCGTTTTGTCCCTCGATGAACTGCGCATACCTCCCGGAAATCGACTGGAATCTCTTTCTGGAGACCGTAAAGGACAATACAGCATTCGCATCAACGACCAATATCGGATCTGTTTCAAATGGACGGAAACGGGTCCCACCGATGTTGAAGTCGTGGATTACCATTAAAATAATCGTGTCAGGAGATCCTTATGATCCGAATACCGACGGATCGGGCGCCCACCCATCCGGGTGAGATGCTGCTCGAGGAATTTTTGAAACCCATGGGACTTACCCAGCGACAGCTGGCCGGCGCCATACACGTCACCTACCAGCGAATTAACGAAATTGTCAACGGACGCCGGGGCATTACACCGAGTACGGCGCTCAGGCTGTCCAAGTTTTTTGGCGTTTCTCCGGACTTCTGGATGAATCTTCAATTGAGATGGGATTTGTATTTCGCCCGGAAGTCCGAGGCGAATGAATTGGAAAACATAAGACCGGTGGCTGAACAACACGTCCGTCTGCAGTAGGAGGGCCGTCTATGAGCAACGTGCGGAAGGGGTCCGCGGACAACTTGTTGTCCGTGTTTCATTGTTGACTTTTTTCGGTCTGAAGCAATTCCCGGACGGCTCCTCCGCTAACCGTTTTGCACTTGCATGACAACAAAGAAACCACGTCCCTGTTCATTTATGCTTATTTATGCCTTGTGAAACGCCTTGAAACAAAAATCGAAGGTGAGGTATGGTCGAAAATCAAGGGAGAAGGTTCCGAATAGGTTTGGATGCGGCGTTGGCGGGATGTTGGGCGGCTTCACGCACCTTTCGAGCCTTCAAGCCAAAGCAAGGACCTCGAAAGCGGGAAATAATGCGCGCCGAGCCTCGGGTTGAGCAAGTCGCCGCATAATTCGGAATCCTTGTTTTCGATAACGCGGATATTTCCTCGTTTCCCTCGTATCCGACCGAGGGGATCCAATATGGTGCGGGTCCATCCCATGCTGAACCTTGGATTCATGATCCTCGTTTGCCTTGCCTGGGTGGGAGGCTTGTTCCCTCCCGGAGTGCTCGCCCAGTCGGGTCCGCAGGCAGCTCCCGAGGTGGATGGTTGTCTGGTCTTTCCCTCGGACAACATCTGGAACGCCCGGGTGGATGGGTTGCCCTTGGACCCGCAGTCGGACGCTTATGTGAATTCCATCGGACCGGACGCCTGCGTGCACCCGGATTTCGGCTCCGGCCTCTGGGAGGGTGGCCCCATCGGCATCCCCTACACCACGGTTCCGGGAACCCAGCCCAAAGTGGAGGTGTCTTTTCTCTACGAGGACGAAAGCGACCCCGGACCGTATCCCATTCCCCCCGATCCTCCTATTGAAGGCGGCCCGGATAGTACCGGGGACAGGCACGTGCTGGTGATGGACAAGGAGCGTTGCATTCTCTACGAGCTGTATTCGGCGTATCCGCAGGAGGACGGCAGCTGGTACGCGGGCTCCGGCGCTGTTTTCGACCTGAAATTCCACGCCTTGCGTCCCGAAACGTGGACCTCCGCCGACGCGGCCGGCCTGCCCATTCTTCCCGGCCTCGTACGGTACGACGACGTGGCTGCCGGAGCCGTCAACCACGCCATTCGTTTCACGGTGGAAAAGACAAGGCGAGCTTATGTCTGGCCCGCTCGCCATTACGCTTCGGACCTCACAGACCCCCGGTATCCGCCCATGGGGCAGCGTTTCCGCCTCAAGAAAAGCTTCGATGTCTCCAGCTTCTCGCCGCAAGTGCAGGTCATCCTCAAGGCCATGAAGGAGTATGGGTTGATCCTGGCGGACAACGGGTCCAACTGGTTTATCTCGGGAGCGCCGGACGAACGGTGGGATAACGACGTGCTGCGCGAACTGCGTCAGGTGCACGGGAGAGACTTCGAGGCGGTGGACTGCTCTTCCCTTATGGTGCACCCGGACTCGGGTCAGGTCAAAACAGGCGGGAACCCGGACCCCGTCCACCCGGCGCTTCTACCTCCCATCGTGTTTCCCCTGCTCCTGTCTGCGCCTTGAACCCGGTCCGGAGAAAGGCCCGGTCCCGCCCCGCTTGTGCGTAGACCTCGGAAGGCATCAGGAAAGACAGGCCTCCGCCGATGCGGCCCACGCACTCTCCCGCTGAGCCGGATCGAATTCCGGGAGACGAAACCAGTCATCATCGGACCGGTACACCCTCGGTTTTTCGATCCCCCGGACGATCACTTGATACTGCGCCCTGGCGCGTCTATTCTTGCTTTCCGTGGCGTGGTCCTCACACATCAAGTCCAATGATTTTTTTAAAGTTTAAAAGCATGGACATCCCCAATTTGATCCCGATTTGTTCCCAATTCAGCCTTGACAACTGTCACGTGACTATTTACAATAGCAACCATGATAAAAACATTTGCCGATGAAGAAACCCAACAGCTTTTCATTACAGGCAAATCAAAGAGGCTGCCTTCTGAACTGATCAAACGGGCCATAAGGCGTTTGGAGTATGTCCATTACGCAATCAACCTGAATGATCTCAAAGTCCCCCCCGGCAATCGACTCCATGCGCTAAGGGGTAATAGGAAAGGACAGCATTCAATATCGATCAATGACCAATGGCGAATCTGCTTCCGCTTCATCGAAGGTGACGCCTATGATGTTGAAATAACCGATTACCATTGAGGATAGAACCATGGCTATACCGAACACCACAAAGAGGGAATCGCCTCCGACTCATCCCGGTGAAATGCTCAAGGAAGATTTCATGCCGGACTTTAATTTGAACGCCACCGCGTTGGCTAGGGCATTGGGAGTATCGCGCCAAACTGTTAATGAAATTCTAAGAGAACGACGCGCCATAACACCGACCATGGCGCTCAGATTATCTCGTCTTTTTGGCAATTCTCCCGAATTTTGGCTGAACGCGCAACACTCCCGGGATTTATGGGATTCCGAAAAAAGGTTCAACGAAGAACTGATGCAAATTCGACCTTTAAATGCCGCATAAGCCGAACGGAACTCATGGTAGACGTCCGTGCTTTTATACCTTTATTCGCCAATCAAACTGAATCGAACCTCTTTTTCAATTGGTTCACCGCGTTTCGCCAAGCGACCGGCCGCCGGTTGAGTGATCTCGAGCCTCCCGGCAATCCCGGTGGCGGTCAACCGGTCATAATCGGACCGGAAACTCTCTCGTCTTTCGATCCCCCTGACGATCATAGGATATTGCGCCCTGGCGCATCAATGCGTGCTTTTCGTGACACGAGGTTTCCATATCATGCATGATGAAACAAAGAAACGCGCAAATTCAACCCCGTCCCCGTTTTCCCAACCCTGAAGCGCCTGGTGTTGGGCGGCGATTGGTCTGGGCGCAAGATGAAAGCGCTTCGCTTTGCGTTGATTCACATTGCAGGGCGAATCATCACGCGCAGTCGAGAGCTCATCATCCGCTGTGGGCGTTCCGTGCGCTGGTTGATAGATATACGATGCAAAATTAAAGAGTTACACCCGACCTGAGCCGAGAATGGATTAAAAGAGTGACGCCGGTCTCAGACCGAAGAGCGCACAGGTGCGCTAAAAAAATGGCATAAATCTTCAAATAGGAGATTCACAGCAACCTGAGACAATCCCGGCGGCTCTGTTGGGCTTAAAAACGGCACCCTCCTCCCCTGAACAGCAGTGTTGGCACTCCAGGCGGTGGATTTGGGTCTTTTCCTACGCTTGACGCTCTCCATATATTTTTGATATTATAATTCGAAATATATAATTTTGGAGACGAGTCTCCCGTATCTTGTGGCGATTCCAGAATTATAGTTGAAACTATCTTATAAGCCAATTTCGAATTCTTATGACTTTCAATCGGGATCGTAGATACGCGCACTTCCATAAGTCGTGAGTTTCAATTGCTCTGGACAGCTATGAATAATATCAATAACTCTTAAGAAATCTGTTCGATGCGGATAACATCAGCACATCAATTCGCTGATATTATTAACAGCTACTCATATACAAAGCACTTTACTGAAGAACCTGCTCCTCATATCAGTGTTACCTTCTTCCTTGGTGCTGGTTTCTCAAAGGCGTGGGATGATAGCTATCCACTAGCAGATAAGCTCTTTAACTTTCCTTCTGGCGATGTACGGTCATCATTCTATGATATCACAGGTTTACTTTTCGAGAATAATATCAATAGTGACATTACACCGGACATGCTAAAAGAGATTGTCTATCACCTAAGCATGGAATTGAAGTATTCAGCCATTAGATCTCGCTACAGAGATGAAAATAGTATAAGAATCGCATTAGATAGAATAAGGTCCAGTATCGTTAAGAATTTTCTAGAAAGTGTTACTCCTGATTATGTTTATCCTAATTCACTGATGATTAAGCTACCAAAAGATTACGGAGGGGATAAAGGCAAGATCTTGCGCTTTTTTCGTGACGTTGCATATCATGAAGATGGTTCAAGGGGATATCCAACTGGGGTTCGAATTAATTTTATTACAACTAATTACGACTATATAGTTGAAACAATTTTAGATAATATAAGCGGGTCAACTAACGAACCCAATTTTTTATACACATATAGAGGAATAACTCCTGTAAATATATGTGGTGTCGATAATCCTTCTCTTATCCACGACCATTACCACGTATGTACACTTATAAAAATAAACGGAGGATTTGAAATCCTCGCCAACAACGATGGTTCTTTCAGCTTGGAATATCGTAAAAGAGACCTATCGGAGATATATAGACAGCCGCCTGTGATTATGCTGCCTTCCAGAGAGCAAGATTACGGCCACAACTATTTTAATTCTATTTTTCCAAAGGCAGTCAGATTGCTGCAAGAAAGCAAGGTGTTGGTTATTATTGGCTACAGTTTTCCTGAAGATGATGCTATGCTGCAGTTTTTATTAAGACAGTTCGCTGAAGACTATAGAGATGCAAAGGACAAGTATATTTTTTACGTAGACAAACTTAATAATAGAGAGCAACTTAGCCGGATTACGAAATGTTTCCCGCATATCAGAAAGGCCAATAAAAGAAACGTTCATTTATATTCAGGTGATTTCGTTGATTGGGCTGAAAGCGCTACAGAGGAATTAAGTCAAAATACCGCTTAAGCCGAATATGAAAAGAGACTTGAAGAATATAAAAGCAAACGTCGCCGGTAACTATTGTCAATAAGTTATTTCGCTGATCGATCTATTTGTAAATTTCTAATTCATAAGTTGGTAGACTTCAGCATTTTCTTTAGGATAGTTGTTTATTATTCACTGTTACCATACTAAGGATGGACATTTCGAACAATTACGTTATCCAATCCGGAAAGTATCGTTGCGGTCTACTGAGATGACAGACATAGGGTTTGAATATTTTCCTGCCTAAGCCTCCTCGATACCAAACGGCCAAGACGTGGGAAGGGGTATGGGGTTGATTTTGTGCGTTTCTATTCTTCAACGGCAACGCGTTATCCAAATCGTCACGGAATATGTTGCGCCGTTCGATCCCTCGGCAGATGATGTGATGCAACGTCCCTGGGGCGCATCCATGCGTGCTTTTAGTGGTATGAGGTTTACACGGCATGCATGATGAAACATAGAAACGCGCAAACTCAACACCGTCCCCCTTTCCCTCCACTCTTTCCCTCCAAAAAGGCGGAGATCCCTTTCCAGCGTCTTGTTCGCCTCTGCTACTCCTGAGCAGCCTGCAACTCCTCCCGAACAACACGGCGGACGACCTCTTCTATGGGCTGTTCCTGACGCTCCATATAGGTTCGAAGGGCGTCATTGAGCATCGACTGGTAGTTGCCCCCACCTTGTTCCTCTACCTTGGAACGGAACCAATCGACAATGTCACGGTCAAGCCGAATGGTGATACGTACTTTCTTTCCAGGGGTAGGAAGTACAGCCCCACGTTTACCTTTACTGAAATCATATTTCGCCTTCATATTGCTTCACCTCATATCGCACGGCCTTGCGTGCGGAAATGATCCGGATGCTGTCCCCTCGCCACGTGTAGACCACCACGAGAATACGGCCGAGGGCGCGTCCATTCCAATGGTGACGTAGCGCTGCTCGCCGGTCCGGGGGTCCTCGAGTGTCACAGCGTTCGGATCCTCAAAGACTCCGAAGGTATCGGCGAACGGGATCCCGTGTTTGGATTGATTCTCCCTGTCCTTGCCACGTAGGGACCCACGCCACTGGTGGTAAGTGCTCAAGACATCGTCTGCGATTCGTGACAGTCCGTCGGCGCGGTCCATTGGGCGAATCCGGATTCGACGGCTTCCCGGCAAGACACCCGATCCCTTAGCTCCGTCACGAAACCCAAGTAGGCCGCAGGGAGTCGGACGGTATAGGCCCGGATTCGCGTATTCCCTGCTAACGGCCTTCGTGTTTCTTCTGCCACTGCCGGTATTTCAGAGCCATGGCGTAGTTCCGCATGGCTCTTTCCGCCGACTCGTAAAACGGCAGGCCCGCCTCGAAAAATCGCTTGGGCATGGAAGCATCGAACCCCGGAATGTTCACGACGAGTATGGGCTTTCCCGCTTCTCGGCGGGCCCGTATCAGAGCTTCCAGATATCGATGGTTGAGATCGTCGCTCATTCCTCTACCGATGACGGCCACGGCGTCCACGCCGGGGTCCATGGCAACGGCGCGGACGGCCTCCGCGTAGATATCCATTTCGAAGGACGCACTGAGCCCCACGTCCACGGGGTTTCTCAGGCTGGTGCCGGTGGGGGGCACGAACCGGCTTAAACGGGAGCGCGTTTCCGGGGAAAGGTCGGCCAGGGCAAGGCCTTCGCCACCGCACGCCTCGGCCGCGGATACGGCCAAACCGCCCGGTCCGGAAACAATGGCAATGCGGTGTCCCAGATCGGCGGGAAGCATGGAGAAGGTCATCAGGGCATCCACCCAGGCCTCGAATCCCGCAACCGGCACGGCCCCTCCCTGGCGCACCACTCCCAACCACACGCTGCGCGACCCGGCCATGGCGCCCGTATGGGAAGAAGCCGCGCGCACGCCCTCGGGCGTGAGCCCTACTTTCCATAGAATCACGGGTTTGCTCAACGATACTTCCCGCAGCGTCTCGAGAAAACGCCGGCCGTTCTTGATGCCTTCCAAATACCCGCCTATGACGCGCGTAGCCGGATCGTTGCCCAGGTACAGGAGAAAATCGCGGCTGGTCAGGTCGCACTCGTTCCCCAAGCTTGCGACCTTGCTGAACAGGAGCCCCTTTTCGGAACCCATACGGCATATAATGTTGGCCAGGGAACCGCTGTGAGAAATGAGGCCCACCGGCCCCAATTCTTTCGATAGTTCGGGAAAGAAGGAAAGACCGGATTCGGGACAATACAGCCCCATGCAGTTCGGACCGATCAGGCGCGTTCCCGCGGACCGGGCCACCCGCAACAGCTCCCGCTCGAGGGCCTCCCCTTGCGCGCCCGTTTCCCGGTAGCCCGCGGTAAAAAGCACGACGCCTTTGACGCCCTTGGCGGCGCATTCCCGGACCACGGGGAGGGTCTGATCCCGCGAAACCAAAACAATGGCCAGGTCCACCGGTCCCGGGATGGCGGATACGCTCGGGTAGGCGGTAAGCCCGTCGATCTCCCCGGCCTCCGGGTGAACCGGCAGGATACGTCCGGGAAAGCCCTGGTCCTGTAATGCCATGAGGAACAGCTTGCCGCTTTTCATTCCCCTGGGTACGCCCACAACCGCTACGGATTCGGGATGAAACAGGGAGTTCAGCCGGTCAATGAGATTCTGCTCGGGATGCATATGTTCTCCTGCTGGAAGGACGAGGTCTCCGTTGGTGTACTCGGCGGCCCTGTTATAATATACGAATCTTTACGTATAGAGCGCTCCGTGGGGAAAACTTCTGGTCATTTCGCCCCGTTCACCCCGAACTGTCACGATCTATCCACTGATTCAAATATTCGCATCCGGAGGGGCGGTCTTTCGACAGACTCAGGAGGGGCCCCTCCAGATCAAGACTTGAATTACGCGCACACGGGCGGCTTCCTGTGGATCCAGGGTCGCGCC
>JACQYL010000030.1 GCA_016208165.1 Deltaproteobacteria bacterium | reverse complement strand
CCGGCACGGGCCTCAGTCCCATGAGCGCGGCTCCGACGGCCGCTCCCATGATCGCCGCCTCGGATATGGGAGTGTCCATTACGCGATCGGGACCGAATTCCTGATACAGGCCCGCGGTCACTCCGAAACACCCGCCGAAACCGCCCACATCTTCACCAAAAACAAACACCTTCTCGTCCAGGGTCATTTCGTGACGGAGAGCTTCCCTTATGGCTTCGATAAATGTGATTTGGCGCATCAGACGTTCCTCCCTTCCTCGTAGAACAGGTCGGTAAAGATTTCCTCCATAGAAGGATACGCACTCCTGTCCGTAAAATCGATGGCTTCCTGGAGTTCCTGGTCCGCCTCTTTCTTGAGGGCCTGCAGCTTTACTTCCGTGGCCACTCCCTGTTCCAGCAGTTGGGCGGCGAAACGTGCGATGGGATCTTTCTTCTTGTCTTCCTGGATCTGTTCGGCTGTCCTGTACGGCTGTGGATCGCCCTCGAAATGACCGCGCCAGCGGGAGGTCTTCAGCTCGATAAGAGCCGGTCCCTTTCCCTCGCGAATGGATTTGGCCGTTTCGGAGACCGCTTCGTACACGGCCATGACATCGTTGCCGTCCGCCACCAGACCCGGAATCCCATAAGCCGCCGCACGCGCGGCAATGTCCTCGACGGCGCAGACGTCGTCCACGCAGGTACTGATGGCGAACTGGTTGTTCACGCAAATGGCCAGAGCCGGCAGTTTCCAGCAGGCCGCCAGGTTGAGGGCTTCGTGGAACTCTCCTCGGTGGGCCGCGCCGTCTCCGAACATAACGGCGGCGATGTTGCCCGCTCCCTCTTTTTTCAAGGCAAGGGCGATGCCGTTGTTAATGGTCTGGCTGGGTCCCAGAATGCCGTTACAACCCGGAGCCCGTTTATCAAAGGCCGCCAGGTGCATCGAGCCGCCCTTGCCTTTGCAGTAACCCGTAACCTTGCCGAAGATTTCGGCGCGCATGCGCTTGATATCCGCTCCGCGGGCCAGGATCATGCCGTGATCCCTGTGCGTGCTGGATATCCAGTCCGTGGGCCGGAGGGCGGAGCAGACACCCACGTGGACAGCCTCCTGACCAACGCCAAGGTGGACGAAACCCGGAAGGGTTCCGTTGGCGACCGCGTCGGCGAGGGACTCCTCGAATCCCCGGATGGCCACCATGGTTTTGTACATCCCAAGAAGCTTTTCCTTTGGTAGTTCCATGATCCGTCTCCCTAAGATTGAGGTTCAAAGAAAAGACCTTTGTCCGAGGCTTGCCTCAAGGCCAGGGCGATATCGACCACCCTGGGGCCCTCGAGGTTCAGGGCCACGGATAACCGATCTCCTTGTTTGACAACCAGCTCTCGTTCGCCGTCCACAGCAATCATGGCGGGTGTTTGAGAAATCGGGATTTCCTCGCCCGGCTCGAAAATGCGGAACTCCTTAATGGGGACCGTGCGAATCAGACCCGGAGCAATGGGGGCTTTGACCCTACAATTTCCTTCACCAATGATAATATGCACGCCCTTTCCCGAGTCCGGGTTCAATCCGCAAAGAAGTCCGCCTATGGAAGAGAACCCGATGTTCTCGGGCTCCGCCCTGGCCAGGAAAATCTCCCGAAGTTTCGAAACGTCCCACAAGGCCCGGGATGCAATAAAACCGGGTTCGGACACGACTACGTCTACGAGGGCCATGTCCACCAGTTGGGTGCTCCGCCGGATTTCCAGACGCGGAACCCGCTTGATGAACTCGGCGTCGGAAGCGGAATTCAGCGCGGTCACGCCCGCGGCGATACCGGCCAGGGTGCCTTCCACCACGGCGGGAAACACGTTGTTGGTTCCGGTGGATATGGGCAGGAGGGGTGTGTTCCGGCAGGTCTTGGCCACGGCACGGTTAGTGCCGTCGCCGCCCAGGGTGATGATACAGGCCACCCCCAGCTCGTTCATGAGCCGGGCGGCCCGGGTCGAATCGTCCTGGGTTCCTTCGGGCTCCATTTGCAGGAAGCAAACATCGAGGGACACATCCAGTCCGTCCATGGCGCGGACCCCGATGCCGTAAAAGTCCGGCATGAAGAAGACCGTGCGAACTCCCAGCGAATCCAGGCCGAGGATTACCCTTCGCACGATGTTGACCTTTTCGTTGTTGTCAAAAACCGAACCATAGGCGACCAGGCGTCGTATGTCTTTACCGGAGGCCGGATTGGCTATAATTCCAACAGGTTTCAAAAGCATTTTCTCCTTGCCTACCGTTCCTTTGGCCCGCGTTCATAAGTTGAACCGGTTGAAAGGAGGATACCGCGAAGCTCCTTGCTTCGCAGTCAAGCCGGTTGTGTCATGCGTAAGCCTTTCTTCGAACCACAGCGAGTCGCTTCCGTGATTTTTTGACATAGTAAATCCCTGCAACGGCAAACACAATGCTTTTTTGCGCCGATACCCTTCGGGATGGACGCATAGACCATGAAGGGCGGCGGAGCAATAGAATAGATGTCATTTGGACCTTGACAGGCCGGCCGGTGTTTAATAAGACCATATTTGAACATTAGGATACCAAATATGGTTCTTGACAAGAAAGCTTCCCGGCACGCTCCGGCGGTGGATCGCGCCATGGATGTCATCGAACTCATGGCCTCCACGGAGCGAGACCTGTCGCTTTCGGAAATCCTTGAGAAAACACGGATCCCGAGGCAGTCGCTCATCCGGATACTCCATACCCTCTGTGATCGAGGGGTCCTCGATCGTATCGGGCAAAGAGGCGGCTATCGCCTGGGTATGCGGCTGCTTTATCTGGGCCATCGACTCAAGGACAAAATCCAGTTGCGCTCCCAAGCGTGGCCGAGCATGCAGCAACTGGCTCAGGTAACGCACAAAACCATCGAACTCAGCACCTTCGACAGGGATCAACTCATCCTGATCGAACAGATCGAGGGCACGGAAGGCGTTCGTCTCTATTCGCGCGTGGGAAGCGCTTTTCCGTACCTCCATGCCGTTTCCGTCGGCAAAGTCTACCTGGCCCACATGGATCCGGACAAACGGCGAAACGTGCTCCAAAAAATCGGACTGCCGCAGGTCACGGAACACACCATCACCGATCTCGACAAGCTCGAGGAAGAACTTCAGAAGATCCGAGAAAACGGGTATGCCTTTGAAGATCAGGAGCTTAGAAAAGGTGTGCGGCGCGTGGCCGCCCCGATTTACGATTTCAAGGATGACATTGCCGGTGGATTGAGCATTGCGGCTACGATACTCAGTTTCGAGCTGAAAGATGTGGACGCGTTGGGCCGATTGACTGTGGAAACAGCGTCGGAGATCTCTCGAAACATGGGAAGACATCCCGGGAAGAGGGACGGGCGGATTGAATAACGTCGCACTCTACCGGTTTTTTATGACGTGTGGCTTCGGGCAAGGTGCGCGTGAATGGCCTGCGACGGATATCCATGTCGCGTTTCGGACGACGCGCAACCGTGGAAAGCGAACACCTTTTACCGCAACGCCTGAGAACAATGGGCGGTGTCGGATTTTGGACATGAGGAGAGGCAGATGAAACTCATAGAACAAGCCGTGCGTGAGGGTAGGTCCAGTCTTAGCGAGTACGAGTCCAAACAGCTTTTGAGTCATTTTGGAATCCCGGTCACCAGAGAAGTGCTGATCCATGACATCAAGGAACTCGGGGCCGCGGCCCGCGAAATAGGATATCCCCTGGTGCTGAAAGGATGTTCGCCGGACGTCCGGCACAAGAGCGAAAAGGGGCTCATCCGGATGGACATCCGGAACGATCGGGAAGCCGAGCGCGCCTTCGAGGAGATTGTCCGGACCATGAACGGGCAAGCCGGGTCCATACTGATCCAGGAGATGATCCGAGGTCAACGGGAACTGGTGGTGGGTTTGATTCGCGATCCCCAGTTCGGTCCGTGCGTGATGTTCGGTTTGGGAGGGATTTTCACGGAAATTTTGAAAGACGTCTCCTTTCGGATGGCCCCCCTCGAAAAGAAAGACGCTCTGGAAATGATGAAAGAGATCAAGGGGCGCCGGATCCTGGAGGCCGTGCGCGGCCTGGAACCCGTGGATCTGGACGCTCTGGTCGATATCCTGATATCCGTGGGGCGCATCGGACTCGAGCACGACGCCATCAAGGAAATCGACCTGAACCCGGTCATTATATCCGGAACCCGGCCCATCGTAGTGGACGCACTGGTAATCTTGAACTAGCGCCCGGCCGCACCGGATGAATCGGAAACTCCCGCGCCTTCTCAACGTTGAAAGGACCCAATCGTGAACACGGTAGATCATTTTCTGGATAAGTTCTTCAATCCCGAGTCCATCGCCATGGTCGGCGCCACGAACAACCCGTTCAAGATGAATTTTCAGCTCACGAGGAACCTCGTGCGCCTTGGCTTTACAGGCAGGATATTCCCTATTAACCCGCATTCCGAAGAAATCCTGGGCCTGAAAGCATACCCGGCGCTGACCGATCTCCATGAACCGGTGGACCTGGTGGTAAGCGCCGTACCGGCTTTGAAGACCATGGGTGTCATGGAACAATGTGCGCGGAAGGGTGTGAAAAACGTGGTCATCATCTCCGGTGGATTTTCGGAAGGGGGTGATGAAGGACAGGAGCTGCACAAGAACATCGGCGCCTTCGCCAGGCGCAACGGCATCCGGGTCCTGGGACCCAACACGTTGAGCCCGGTGAATACGTCGATACGGTTGGCCGTCAGTTTCAACGTCATCAAGAAGATGCAACGCGGAGGTCTCTCGTTTGCATTTCAATCGGGCTTTTATGATCCCAAGATGAACTGGATCTTTTCAAACCTTGCAGTGAACAAGATGATGGACATGGGAAACAAGGTGGACATCAACGAAGTGGACGCACTCGAGTATTTCCACAAGGATCCGGAAACCGAAGTCATTGCCATGCATATCGAGAGTCTTCACGGGAACGCCCGAGACTTCTTCAATCTTCTGAAAACCGTGTCCAGGCGAAAGCCGGTGATCATTCTCAAGACGGGACGCACCGCAGCCGGTTCGAAAGCCGCTGCCTCGCACACGGGCGCCCTCGCCGGCGAAAACGATGGGGTGTTCGACGGCGTCCTCCGGCAGGCGGGAGCCATTCGTGCTCAGAACCTCGAGGAGTTTTTTGAACTGGCCAAGGCCTTTCAAATGCTGAAGCCGCCCAGAGGACCTCGACTCGCCATCGTTACCCTGTCCGGGGGAGAAGGCGTCATGGCCACGGACAGTTGCGAGGCGCACGGGCTTTCCTTTGCCCGCCTTGACGAAACCACGCATGGGAAACTGAAACGGATTTTTCCCAAGTGGGAAATCCCTCTGAACCCCTTTGACGCCGGAATCTGCATGGAATTTCACCTGTCCGACATAGGAGGCTTCTTCGATACGATGCTCGCCATACCCGAAGACAATAACGTGGATTGCACGGTGATGCAGATGCCGCCCACCCTGCTCGAGGCCGCGGGCGACGGCCCGGAAGGAGGCGATGACATGGCCAAGGCATGGAATGCACAGGTCGTGAAATCACTGATCAAAATGAGCGGAGTCGGCAAGCCCTTGATCCTCTGGAATACCTCCATGGGAGCCGAGGAACACGATATGGCGGTTCGCCTCGAATCCAACTCGATTCCGGTGTTTCCTTCCTCCGAGAGAGCCATCAAAGCCGTAGCCGCGTTGAACCGATATCGGACCTTTTGTCAGGGTGGCTGACCTCTCCCACTTCCATCCCATGCGTTTATTTTTTCCATCCCAGGTGATTATTTTCGTAGGGTGCGCACCGCGCACGTTATTGCCCCTTTCCCTCGCTTTCGGAGGGCTGCGCATGCCCGCCCTTTTCTTGTTCCCTAATACCCCACCCTATGGAATTCGTGAACAAATCACCCACGAAGGACGCATTGTCGGCAAGGCCCTTGGAGAGGTGGTCCCGCGGAAAGAGATTCCCGGCATTCCACCCGCGATCCATCCTAATTCTTCCTATGTCCCGATCCTCGGGGCCTTGATAGGGCAAGTTGGGCCGGTATATGATTTGTAGCGTGGGTTAATTAGTG
>JACQYL010000029.1:90343-106116 GCA_016208165.1 Deltaproteobacteria bacterium | reverse complement strand
GTGGGGATGCTTCCGGCGCGGTTCGAGGTGCTGCCTGGAGCCGTTCGCATGATCGTATGAGGCGTTTGGCCTGAGCTTCCCGGTCAGGTAGGATCCGCGTTCGACCCTCCTTGACAGCGGATAGGTACGGCCATATAGTTGAATATATACTCATACTTTCATGAATTACGCATCATACCCGTCCTCTCTGTGTCGCAGCGAAAGGCCGTTCTATGGACGGACTCGGATCGAAAGGCGACGGAGTGAGACGGCGGAAACGGATCGGGCTGTAAAATGAACGTGTTATATGCGATCTTATCCGAGTCCTGGCGGTTGCTGGTGGATGCCTCCGTTTACATGCTGTTCGGCATGTTGATGGGCGGCATGCTCAAAGTATTTCTCAATCCGGCCGCCGTGTCCAAGCATCTTGGCCAGGGACGCTTTTCTTCCGTTTTCAAAGCGGCGTTCCTGGGTGTGCCCGTCCCGTTATGTTCATGCGGCGTGCTTCCGGCAGCGGCCTCCCTCAAAAGACAGGGAGCCAATAAGGGAGCCGTCACGGCATTCTTGATATCCACGCCCGAGTCCGGGGTGGATTCCATAGCCACCAGTTATGCGCTCCTGGATCCGATCATGACCGTGGCCCGACCTGTTGCAGCCTTTGTCACCGCAGCGTGCGCCGGCATACTGGAAAACCTCATCGAGTCGCCCAAACATACCGTGGCCGACAAGCCGGATCTGACCTGTCCGGTTGACGGTTGTTGCAGCGGCGTGGAATGTCCTCCGGAAGAGCACAATCGACACCACAGCTTTCCTGAAAAGATTGCAGCGGGTATCGGCTTCGCGTTTGGAGATCTCTGGAACGACCTGGCCGGGTGGTTCCTGGTGGGGATCCTGTTGGCCGGGATCATAGGAGCCCTGATACCCATTGACGTGCTGACTCATTATTTAGGTGGCGGACTTCCGGCCATGCTTCTTATGCTCGCGATGGGGATTCCCATTTATATCTGCGCCACCGCTTCGACACCCATCGCAGCGGCCCTTATCCTCAAGGGCGTCAGTCCCGGCGCGGCTCTGGTGTTCCTGCTGGCAGGCCCGGCCACCAACGTCACCTCCTTGACCGTACTGATGGGGGTTCTTGGGAAGAGGGCCACGGCCATTTACCTGATCACCCTTTCGGTCTTGGCCGTTGCTTGCGGTCTGGCGGTGGACCAGGTGTACCTCTCCTTCGGGTTGTCGGCGCAAGCCGTCGTTGGGAAGGCCGCCGAGATCGTCCCGGAATGGGCGCGCACTCTGGGAGCTGTTGTATTGCTCGGTCTTTCCGTTAAGCCGGTTTTTCGGAAGCTTAAGAACTTGCTGACCCATGGCGGACATGGCTGTCAACATTCGGACCACCCGGGCGTTCACTCGGAAGATTTGGATGCGTGCGTGGAGGGGCGCGAAGGAGGATCGATTTGCGCCTCGGGGCCGACCTGAGGTTGCGCTGATGGATCGGTTCGATCCTGAGGTCTTCGAGTTCGTCTGCCGGGTCATGGGACGTCGGACTTGACTTTTGCCCGCAACCGGATGTTTTATTGCTTGCGGACCCACTGATGAACGGTTAAGCTCAATAAAGAGATCGCTCTTGCACTGAACTGAATCGGGCGAAGGTGAACGGGTGCTAGGAAGGCAAGAAGCGCCGGAGGGAACTAAGATGGGCGGAATTATTGAAAAGGTCGAGCAGGGGGTTGGTGCGTGTGTCTTGACGGAGAAGGGAAGTCGTAGACATGCGCAGGGGGCCGGTCCTTTTCTTTGTATGGTCGTTCTTTTTTTCTGCGTGCTACTGAGCGGACTCGTAGCGATAAGCGCGGCGCCGCCCAAAGGAAAACTCAAGGTGGCCACCGTCAAGTTTGACGTTCAGGGCAAGATCGATATTCCGGACGCAGGAGCCATCGTAGCTAATTGGTTCACCGCGGCGCTTGTACAGAACGACAAATTTGATGTAAAGGAGCGCCTTTCGCTGGACGAAATTCTTAGTGAACAGGCCATGAGTCAGACCGGAATCATCGACCCGAAAACGGCGGCAAAAGTAGGTAACATATACGGCGTCGAAGCCATCATCATGGGCAGCGTGGTTCGTCTCGACGAACGTTTGCCCATCTACGTTTCAGTGCGCATGATCGACACGAACACGGGTACTATTTTGAAATACCTTCAAGGAAGAGCGCAATCGTTGGGGGATCTGGAACGAACGGTGTTCAGCCTCGCCGATGATTTGTCCGATAAAAAGCCGTCCGCAGAGGTTCACCGGCCGGCGTCCGCCGCACCGGTCGAGCAGCCGATGGTCGAGACTCGCCTGCCGGAAAAGGCCTCAAAAACACCTCCCGCGGTCTCTGAAACCCCGGTGCAATCGACCGCCAAGGTTGTTGAGACGCCGAAGGACTCCGGAGATGTGGGTGTAATGGAAATCAGATCGAGTCCCTCCAATGCAGAGGTGCACATGATCGACCGTTCCAAGAGATGGCTCGCGTCATTCGGTCTGAGTTCGGATTGGAAGCGTTTGGGAACGACGCCGTATATCAATCCCCAAATGCCTGCCGGGAAATACTGGATCAGGGTGTCTTCCGGAAGCAAAGAAGAGATCCTCGAAGTAACCGTCGATGCCGGCAAGACGGTTCGAAAGATGGTCATGTTTCAGATGATCGGACAGGGCGGCATGGGCGACTATGGAGGAATGTAAAGGAAAAAGGGACACCTCGGTCAAATACTGCTAAGCTTGTTTGTAATCCCTTTTCCCATAAAAAGCGCGTGCGCTCGTTCCTGCGCGCGTAATTCTCAATGTCTTTTTTCACAGGAGCGGCACGGGGCCGGTGAAACGGGTATTTGCTTTCGAGAGCGGGTAAGAGTTGGTGTCGAAGCAGAGCTTCCCGGTCTTCATGTTAGCCCGGTGCTGTTCTTCCCTACCAAAAAACACTGAATTCTTTTATCCTCTGATGTAAAATCGATCCGATTGAAATCGTCGCTTACGATGCCGTTTACCTGCGGAGAAGTAGATTGTCTCAATTGATGGGAGCTGCGGGTGAACTCGTGGCACGGACCGAATCCTGCGGTCGTGCCCCAAACGTAGTTCCTGAAGCCGGTCTATATTGATGGAGAAGCTTTGGGGATGGAAGGGGTCTGAAGTGAACGTTTTAATATCCGTGGAGCACGCGTTGAAACGCTGGGTATGTCATCGCACATACGGCTTTAGTTCCGATCGGGAGAGGGGAATTGGCTACGGTCCGAAGCTCCGGTTCCTGGCCTGGGTGATCATGGCCGCAGGTTTTCTGGTAGGTGCCTGTGTGCCCGCTTTCGCCGCGGCCGAGTTCTCGGAAGAATTCACCGTATATTCCAAGCAGTTCGATACTCAGGAGTGCCTGTCGATCGCGGACATTGACGGCGACGGGGATCAGGACGTGGTGTCCGCCACGAGCTGGGGTTACGTTTATTGGCATGAAAACGTCAAAGGGGACGGTTCTTCCTGGAAAACGCATCAAGTGTACCAGGGCTCCGGGCGGATAACCGCCATTGTGACCAGAGACATAGATCGTGATCGCTCGCCGGATATCTTCATTGCAATGCCGGAAGGCGATAGCGCGTATTGGATTCGAAATGAGGACAAGGGCCGGTCGTGGCAACCGATGGCGGTTGCCGCCGAGGAAGGGCAGTTCAGCGCCCTTTCCATGGCCGACGTAGACGGTGATGGTGATGAAGATGTGGTCGTAGCTTCCGTCAAGAAACGGGCCGTGTCCTGGCTCGAGAACAACGGAGCGTCTCCACCCTCTTTTATCGTCCACCCGATCCATGCACCTTCCGCCGGTGTCGATGCCATATATGCCGCGGACGTTGACGGTGACGGAGACCCGGACGTCGTGGCGGGCCTGCAGGACGGGGACAAAATCGTCTGGTTTGAAAACGTGGACGGCAAGGGGAAGCAATGGCGTTTCAAACCCGTCGACACCGCGGAAGCCCAGGCCCCCAGATCGGTTTTCGTAGCCGATATGGACGGCGACAAAGATATGGACGTCGTGGCGGCGTTGTACACCGTTGAAAAGATCGTTTGGTACGAGAATGTTGGAGGACAAGGCGCCAAATGGCAAGCGAAAGTCATTGCCCAAGGGGAACAGAGCGGCGGGCCCACTTCTGTTTTCGTGGTTGACATTGATTCCGATGGAGACCCCGACGTCCTCGGCGCCGGCTGGCTGAAGGACGACATATGGTGGTACGAGAACGTTGATGGAAAGGGCGGGTCGTGGTCCGGCCATTTGTTGTTCGACGGAGGTTCTCAGGGGGCGAGCACGGTTCTCGCCGCGGATTTGGACGGGGAGGGCAGCCTGGACGCCCTCTCGGCGCATGCCTGGTCCTGGGGATTTTCTCCGGTTTTTTGGTTCAAGAATGTGACCGAACAGGCCGATCTCAAACTTGCATTGACCGGATCGCCGAGTCCTATTACCGCAGGCGGGCGGGAGAAGCTGACCTATAAAATAACCGTTCAGAACTCCGGTCCAACGGAGCCGGAAGATGTTACTTTGAAGGGAACCATGCCGGCCGATCTCCGAGAACCGGAGGTTTCGCTGGATGGGGGTGCGAATTGGAATCCATGGAAAGGGGCGCTCGCGCTGGGGCCCATCGCTGCAAGCGCTACAAAAACCGTGGAAATCAGGGGCTCGGTTGGTTCTTCGACCTCCGCCGATCTTGTCAGCTCGGTGCGGGGTTTCAGCAGCGACAGAGTGGATCCCCGTACGGCAGACAACACGGCTGTCTTTAAGACCGAGGTGAACGTCCTTTCGGACCTTTCGATCACCAAGTCAGGTCCCTTGGAACCCGTTACTGCAGGAGAGAAAATCAGTTATACAATCACGGTGTCCAATGCCGGGCCCTCGGACGCAGCCGAGGTGCAGGTCGAGGATCTGCTAACCTCCGAATTTCGTTCTCCGGAATATTCCATTGACGGAGGATTGAACTGGCAAAAATGGAACGGGGTCCAGGAGTTGGGGAGTATTCCTTCCGGGGATTCCAAGGAGATTCAGTTACGCGCCACACTGGCTTCTTCGGTTAAAAACTACGTTGCGAGCACGGCGAAAGTTCGATCCAAAACCAAGGAGATCAATGCGGCCAACAATTCCAGCGGGCGGCTCGAAGCCGAGGTGTCGACAAGGGCTGATGTGAGCCTGGATGCGAGCATCTCGCCGGAAGAACTAATGGCCGGACGCGAGGTGACCTATTCTTTCGCCTTGAAGAACCAGGGACCTTCTGACGCTCAAGGCGTCGTTTTCAAGGTCAATCCGGCGCCGCAGCTTGCCGACCTTCGTTTTTCTTTGAGCGGAGGTAACGATTGGAAACCTTGGCAGGGAACACTGAATTTTGAAAAGATCCGAGCCAGATCCAGCAAGACTGCTCTCCTCCGCGGTCAGTTAGATCCCTCGGCGGAGATCCCGATCGACATATCCGCGGAATTGAGCTCCGATACGACGGATCCGAATGTACAGAACAATCGGTTCGAGTTGAAAAGCCCGGTCCGGACACTGGCGGACCTCAAGGTTTCTCAGGAAGAATCGAGACAAGTCGCGGTTGCCGGGGAAATGTTTACGTTTTCAGTCTACGTGAATAACAACGGACCCTCCAGCGCAAAAGAAACAGCATTGTCCGGTACGATTACCACGGATTTAAGTTCATTGAGTGTTTCTTTGGACGACGGAACGTCGTGGACAGAGCTGCAGGAAACCCTGAATCTAGGCCTTATTCCCTCGGGGGAAAGAAGGAGGATCTTGATTCGTGGGAGTCTTGCAGCTTCGGCCTCCGAGGAAGTGAGCAGCTCATGGGAAGTGAAAACGGCCACTGAGGATCCCGTGAAAGAGAACAATCAGGCCCGCCTGCAGGACAAGGTAACCAGGTCGGCGGATCTCTCGATTGCCAAGAAGGGCGCCCCGGATCCGGTAATTGCCGGGGTTCAGTTGCTATACCAGATCGTGGCCAAAAACGCGGGACCATCCGACGCGGCGAACGTGATCCTTGAAACCGCGCCTTCCCCGAAGCTTCAAGGTCAAGAATACTCGATAGACGAAGGAGCCACCTGGAACACGTGGGAGGGCTCCGTCATATTGGGAGTCATCCCGGCGGGAGACTCGAGGAAGGCGCTCATTCGGGGTCAAGTGGCGCCTTCCGGTACAGGCAGAATTGTCGCGGGCGCCAAGGTGCGGTCGGATTCCACGGATCCGGATGTTTCGAATAACGCGTCCGGGGACGTGGTCACGAATATCATACAGGTATCAGACGTCGCGATCGCACCAGCGGAACTGCCGGAGTCGGCCGTAGCCGGCGAGAACGTCCTGTTTTCCCTCTCGGTCAGCAATGGAGGACCATCGGATGCCGCGAGCGTCGTGATTCGTAGGGATCCGAGTCCTCAATTTACCGATGTGGAATTCCTGAACGAAGCCAAAGGGGAATGGCAACGATGGGAAAGCCCATTGGATTTGGGGACATTCCAGGCCGGCGGCTCGCAACGCATTAAGTTACGGGGAAAAGTATCCCCGCTGGCCAAAACAACCCTGACGAACGCGGCTCATGTGGAAACAGCAACCTCCGACCCGGACTTCTCAAACAACACCACAAACATCACCGTGGGGAAAGTGGAAACGCTGGCCGACTTGACGATAAGTCTTACGGATTCTCCCGATCCCGTGGTCGCCGGAAGCCAACTCACCTTTACGGCCACGGTACGAAACAGAGGGCCGTCAGAGGCCCAAGACGTGGTGCTTTCGAATGAATTGCCTAAAGAGCTTCAAAAGACCAGATACTCGATAGATGGTGGAACGACTTGGAATCTCTGGCAAGGATCGCTCAATCTCGAGACGATCAATGCCGGCAGCGAGAAGCAGGTTTTGATTCTGGGCTGGACGGATCCGTCTTCTTCCGGACTGATCATGAATACCGCGGGTGTCGAGTCGAAGACACAGGATCCTAACCCGGCCGACAACAAGGCCGGACTGGTTCGTACGGAGGTGTTGACGCGATCGGACTTGTCGGTCGTTCAAAGAGGACAGCCTGATACGGCAACCGTGGGGGAAAGCCTCACGTACCGGATTGCCGTACAGAACGCGGGTCCTTCCGACGTTCGCAATGCAAAGCTGGAATTCTTGTTTCCTGAACATCTTCGGAACCCAAGAATGTCAACGGACCAGGGAGAAAGTTGGAAACCCGTCGAGTCGGTTGTGGATTTGGAGACTTTTCCTGCTCGATCGACCAGAGAGATTTGGGTGCGTTTCGACCTCGATTCGTCCGTCACAAACACCATATCCAGCAAGTTCAGAGTGGGTTCGGAATCGGAAGACAGTGACGTTGCAAACAACATGGTGGAGCTGATAGCCCAGACGCGGGCCAGCGCCGATCTTGTTATTGGAGTGACGGATTTGCCTCAGGGTCCGCCGGCAGGAACGAATCTGACCTACGGGCTGCTCCTTCGAAACGAAGGTCCTTCGGACGCCCTCGATGTCATGTTGGCGGCAGGGCTATCCGATGTTCCTATGACCAACGTGCGTTTTTCCAGCGATGACGGCAAGAGCTGGGAATCCTTGGGAGATTCCATACAACTGGGAAGTATTGGCGCAGGCGGCGACAAGAAGGTGATGATTCGTGGTGACCTAAAGGCGTCCGCCAAGGGTGCTCTGCGACCGGTCTTTATCATAAGTTCAGGGAAAACGGATGACCCTGACAAGAGCAACGATCGAGTGGAACCCGAGTCGGCCATCGCTACTCAGGCGGACGTGGCGGTCGAATTTATCGGATCGACCGCTCCTGCGCTGGCGGGAACGCCTTACGGTTTCAAGTTGAGGGTCCGCAACGCGGGGCCTTCCGATGCTGAAGACGTGGTACTCTCAAGTGGACTCCCCGAGCTGTTTTCAGAACCTATGGTCCGTTCCGATGAGGGCCGGGAATGGAAGCCGTGGTCGGGTAATGTCCATCTGGGGGCGCTTCCGGCGGGAGATGACCGGGAGTTGGAGTTTCGATGCTCTGTGGCTCCTTCGGCAACCGGGAGTGTGGTGCTGACCGCGGAACTGAAATCTTCCACCGAAGATCCGGCGCCTGCCAATAACCGGGCCGAGGCTTCAACCGGGAATTTCGGGACCCGGGCGGACCTTTCGATCGTTCAAGGCGCCGACGGTCCGGATGTCATCCGTGCGGCCCCTGACCCGGTTACGGCAGGAGAAACACTCACGTATACCTTGAAAGTGAAAAACGACGGTCCTTCCGATGCCGTCAATGTCTCGCTGGAGCTTAACCTTCCGGAAGGACTCGGAAACGCAAACGTGTCTTTGGACCAGGGAGCAAACTGGGAAGCCGCCGGTTCGAAGGTTCAGTTAGCAAGCATCATGGCCGGATCGACCAAAACGGTTTTGATTCGATGTGACGTCGACCCGTCCACCACGGATTCGCTCGAGAGCGGCTTCAGGTTGGAGGCACAAACCGAGGATCCGGATGCGGGAAACAACGTGGCGGAACGGACCAGTGGAGTTCAAGTAAGCGCCGATCTCGCTCTCGCGTCGTCCGACGCGCCTACTAACACGGTAGGCGGATCTCCCATCGTGTATGTTCTGGCCGTCCGAAATAACGGGCCTTCGAATTCGGGGGAAAGCGCGCTCATCGCGCAGCCTTTCGAAGATATTCAGAATGTCCGGTTCTCTATTAATGGCGGCGAAACGTGGGAATTGTGGAAGGACACTTTGAACATTGGGGCCGTGAAGGCAGGTGAAGCGAAGAAAATATGGATCCGAGGAGACGTAAGTCCGGCTGCTCGAGGCTCTCTTCAGACTACGTTCGAGGTGAGTGCCGGGAAAACACCTGATTCCGAAAAAGGTAACGATCGGTTGCAGTTGGTGTCGATTATCGAAAACAGAGCGGATCTTGCTCTGAATATGAAATCCTCGCATGATTCCGTGGTGGCAGGCACGCCTCTTACGTACTCTTTGGTAATCGGCAACAACGGTCCTTCCGATGCGGAAAAGGTGGAACTGATCGATCGGTTTACCGACGGCCGAATAGAAGCGAGCTTCCGGACGGAGCAGGAGACGGAATGGAAGCCTTGGGTCGGGACCTTGACCTTTGAGGCGATTCCGACAAAAGCGACAAGAAAGGTTGAGATTCGCTGCGTCTTGACCCCTTCGGCAACCGGGAGCCTGACCAATGCCGCGGAATTGAAATCCGCGACCGAAGATCCGGCGCCCGTTAATAATCGAACCGAGATCTTGCGCACGGTTATCAACAGCGAAGCTGACCTGTTCATAGGGCAGACCGTTAAATCGCCGGAAAACCTGGTTGCCGGAAACGAGCTTCTACGCTTGATCACGGTAACGAACGAGGGGCCTTCCGATGCGCGCGGGGTCGTCATCGGAGACACGATCTCCGTGGGAATGTTGCGTCCCGAGTATGCCTTGAACGACGAAAAAGAGTGGAGTCCGTGGCCGGGTTCGCTTTCGTTGGACGTGCTAAGCGCCAACGGTACGAAACAGATCCGCGTTCGGGCGCTGGTTGGAAGCGGAGCAAAAGGGCCTTTGACTCACCATGTCACCGTGAAGTCCGAGACCCGCGACCCCGACACGACAAACAACGCTTCCAAGGTTTTGTCGGAAATTGCTGTCAGTGCGGACCTGGAACTGATCATTTCAGATCCTCCATCCGAGGTAGTTGCCGGCGAAGTGGTCACACATACGGTAAACGTGAAAAACTACGGACCATCCGATGCCGTGAACTGTCGGATTGAAGCGGAGTTTCCACCTGATCTGATAGAACCGAAGATCTCGATGGACAACGCCAAATCCTGGAAGGAGTGGGAAGGCCCCTTCACGATTGGAAGTATCGGTGCAGGAGGCTTCGGCGCGCTGAAAATCCAAGGCAAAATAGCGCCTTCGGCGTCGAACAAGCTGGTCTATTCGATTCGCACGGTTTCGTCCACGGTCGATCCTCTACCGCATAACAACGAGTTTACAACCACCGCAACCGTAAGAAAACAATCGGATTTTGCCCTGTCAGGGAGCGCGAATCCCGATGTCCTGGCCGGTGACACAATCCTGTACAAGATTCACGTGCTCAACAACGGGCCTTCCGATGCGGACGAAGTCCGGCTAACTCATCTTCTGCCCGGTGGAGTGAAGGAAATCGAATATAGCCTCGACGGAGGCGGTCGTTGGGAACCGGTTGACCGGAAGGGCATCGAGATAAGAGACATCCGGGCGGGGACCGGCAAGGATCTCCTGATTCAAGGGAAAGTCGATTCCTCCCTGGCCGGAGGGATTCGTGCAACCGCCTCTTTGGAATCAAAGATCCCGGATCCCAATTCCGGAAACAATCAAGCCATTGACATCGTCTCAGAGGTCCGATCCGAGGCGGATTTAAGTCTGACCCTGTCGGATCTCCCTAAAGCAGTCTTGGCCGGCGGCGCCGTGGAGTATTCCGCCAAAATAGAGAACAGGGGCCCTTCCGACGCCACGGACGCAGTTCTGAAAGAAACGGTGCAGGAAGGAAGTTTCAAGCAGCGAGAATGGGCGAGGGACGGCTCTATGTGGGAGCCCTGGAACGGGCAACTTGCCATGGGAACGCTGAAGGCGCATGAATCCCGAGTTTTGAGGTTTCGCTGTATGTCGGACTCGTCCATACGGGAAGGCCTCCAACCGTTGGAAGTGGCCCTCTCGAGCGCCACAAGCGATCCCCGTTCGGAAGATAACGGTTTCAAGGGAGCCGTTAAGGTGGAGAGACTCGCCGACCTTTCGATCACGATAAGAACTCCCTTGGAACTTGTAACAGTGGGACAAGCTATTGAATACATATTGGACGTCGAGAATGAAGGACCTTCGGGCGCTATCAATGTAGTGATTGAGGACTATCTACCGGAAGCGGTCGAGAATCCCGAGTTTGCTCTCGAAGGGCAGGAGGCGTGGAGAGTGCTGGAAGCGCCGCTGAGATTGGGAGAGGTGGCATCCGGAGATTCGAAGCAGTTGCGGATTCGAGGTCGTGTGTCACTTTCAGCCGAGGGTACAATCGAAAGCCGGGCAGCCGTGAAAGCAGACACACCCGATCCGATTTCGGAAAATAATACGAGTTTCCGGAACACGGCCGTAAAAACCCTGGCCGACCTGTCCATTACAATGGCGGAGTCGCCCGATCCCGTGACCGCGGGAGCCGGCATCAATTTTATCATTTCGGCCTTTAATGCCGGACCTTCAAAAGCAAACAACGTGCGCTTGACCGCGGCATTGGATCCCATGATCGGGCAATTGATGTCCTCCACCGACGGAGGCGCGAATTGGAGCAAACTAAGTTCGGTAATCGAGCTCGGAGCCCTATCCGCCGGGAACTCGAGGCACGTGTTGGTACAAGGCGCTGTGGACCGTGGTGCAACGGGTATGGTGAGCCACACGGCCTCGGTGACCTCCGACACACAAGACCCTCAATCGGAAAACAATGAAACGGAAAAGATCACAACCGCAATCGATGCCCAAGCGGACCTTACAGTCGCCATGGCGGTCACACCCCGCAAGGTTGATGCGGGGAAGACGGTCATGTACACGATAACGGCTGCAAACGAAGGGCCATCGGACGCCATGGAGGTAGTCGTGGAAGTCCTGATGCCGCCCCCTATTCGGGATGGAAAAGCATCACTGGACGGCGGCGCTACGTGGAGCATGCTTACGGATGAAGTCGAGGTGGGCGCGCTCCGCGCGGGAACCTCGAAACTTGTCCTTATCCTTGGGACCGTCCAACCAGGGCCGGCCTCCGGAGTACTGAATAACGAGGCGCGCGTCCGCTCCGCCACGGCCGATCCGGTGGTGGAAAACAACGCAACGGGAGCCGTGAACATCGAGGTTTCCGGAACTCGATGAAACACAACCCCCCTTGTGATTGTAGACGCCGGGTTTGAGGAGAAAAAGGCGGCCTTGTTCAGAACTTGTAGAAAACCGTATAGTTCAGCTCTCTCAGTTTGGCTCGGAGCGTTTCCTCGGAGATCTCGCCCGTGACGTTGTGTTTGATTTCGTCTGTAATTCGACGATAGTAAACGTTTCCTTTATCGACATCGAAGAGATAGACCGCCATGCGGTCGTATCCGCCCCCAAGGATATCGATGGAATAAAGGAGAACAGCGTTTACTCCCAGTTCTTTTCCCTTGTTCAAGATCGCTTTCGCGTCGGGCTCATAACCCGAGAAGAACCCTTCCTTGCGCCAGGTTTTTTCCTGGAAATCGGCGGACAGAACATTTGCGGGAATCGGTTTTGGATCGGACCGACCGTCACCGGGGTAAGAGGAGTAGACCGGGTCGAAAACTCCGGTTTCATCCAGTACGTCAAACACGGCTTCCATGATTACATGCGTATAGTTGGCGGATACGCCCGGAAGTCGACCGGGGAAAATCGCCAGTTTCGGTTTATTTTCCGTATCCGACAGAGCGTTTGTCGGAGAAAGCATGGTAACGGCCAAAATAATCATCAGCACTAACGCCATGGGCGTATAAAGTTTCCTCATTCGTGGGCTCCCTTCAGTGAATCTTTGTTCTGGAAAATTAGTTGGTTGATACGGATTATGGATATGCTATGTTAAACTAACGCCGGGCGGCTCCAGAGTCAATGGTTCATGGATTCAACGAACTCGGCCTGGTGTTCGTTTTTTCGCTAATGGCCGGAAAATCCTGACCCGAAATCTCCTGGTCAAGTCCAACATGGATCGCAAACCCGAATCGGGTAACACGGAGGTAGACTATGCCTGAATTCGCTAACCCCTTCTCCGGATTGGCGTCGGATCGGAAGGTTACTCACGAAGAGCTCATTCGCGCTATCCGCTATATGGTCGCGGCGGAGTATGAAGCGGTTCAACTCTACGTGCAGCTTGCGGAGTCCGCGGACAACGAATTAGCCAAAGACGTGCTCTACGACATCGCCGACGAGGAACGCGTGCATGCGGGAGAGTTCCTCCGCCTTCTCAAGGAACTGGCTCCCGATGAAGAAGGAATGTATGTCAAAGGAGCGAAAGAAGTAGAGGAAATGATCGAAAAACTAAAGAAGTAGAACCAATTACGATCTGCACGATTCGGCGACCCGTGGTTCCCCGTGAACGGAGAAGGGAAGGGATGGGGAAAGCCGGACATGGTCTTCTTGCAGTTAGAACGGATGAGAACGGTCTCATTAGTGGAAGGACAGTATTATGAATGAAAAACGCCCTGACGAGCAGGTTGCCGGCATGCTCATGAAGGCAATTACCCCGGCAATAGAAGCAATAGCCCGTAGCGGCGATAAGGAAGCAATGGGCAAGATCGCGCCCAGTCTTTTTATTTTGGGCATCACGCTGATGGTCAAGGACATCGGCAGAGACGCGGCGGTTCTTGTGATCCAGGACGTTGTGGAAAAAATGAAGAGCGGCGCCTTCGATGAATCAATCCAATAACCTCCATCGACACCATCAACTGCGTCCTTCTGAGTGTTCGGTTTCGACGCCACCTGAAGCGCATCGCCACGAATCTCGGATATGTCGCATCTTGTCTTAAAACCGGGGCGGGAAAAATCCGTCCGAAGACGACATCCATGGATTTTTTCGGGAGCGGTATCGCAGACCAAGGGTTCCCCGGCGCCGGGCAGCGTGGTCAGGGTATTAGACGCAAACGGCGATTTTCTGGCATGGGGGTACTATAACGGCCAATCCAAGATTCAGGTCCGGCTTCTGGAATGGAGTGAGGATGTCCGCATCGACGGAACATGGTGGCGCCGGCGGCTTGAAGATTCCATTCTGAGGCGCGCCGCGCTCGCGAACCGATCCGATCTGGACTCCTACCGGCTGGTCAATGCGGAAGCGGATTTGTTGCCGGGCCTGGTGGTGGACCGTTATGGCGATTTCTTGGTCCTGCAGCCCCTCACGGCTGGGATTCAGCGAATCAAGCACGAGCTCGCCGAATGTCTCGACGCTCTACTCCGCCCGACGGGTGTGTACGAGAAGGGGGACAGTTGGTCGCTTTCGTTGGAGGGCGTCGATGCGGAATCCGGCGTGCTCCGCGGCGAGGAACCGCCCGATCGGGTGTGCATTTGCGAATGCGGCCATCGTTTTTGGGTGGATCTCAAGCGAGGCCAGAAAACCGGCTTCTTTCTGGACCAACGTTTCAATCGAGACGCCGTGGCCCGATACGCGCAAGGAAAGCGGGTTCTCGACTGTTTCGCCTACACGGGCGCCTTCTCGGTGTATGCAGCCGCGGCCGGCGCTGTTTCCGTTACCAGGGTTGAGGGGTCTTCCGAAGCCTTTGCATTGAGTGAAGAGAATCTCCGGTTGAACGGGCTCGTCTCAGCAGACAGAGAATCCTGTGAGGGCAACGCATTCGAGGTCCTGAGAGGATTTCGGGATCGCGCCCACACATTCGATATGGTGGTTCTGGATCCACCCAAGTTTGCTCACGCCCGTTCAACAATCGAAAGCGCGGCGCGTGGCTACAAGGATATCAATTTGTTGGCCATCAAGCTGTTACTTCCGGAGGGTATCCTGGCGACGTTTTCGTGTTCGGGGAATGTGTCCGCCGATCGGTTTCAACGAATCGTCTCCGAGGCGGCGACGGATGCAGGCAGGCAGGTCCAGGTCCTCGATCAATTGGCGCATGGTCCGGACCATCCCACTCTGCTGTCTTTCCCGGAGTCTATGTATCTGAAGGGCCTGATCTGTAGAGTGCTCTGACGCCGGCGACGGAACGATCCTTGGGTAACCCGCACAGAGGAGACGCGAACCATGCCCGGAACAAACCGGTTTCGCAAAACGCGGTCGATCACGCTGTCCCTTTTGACCTTGGCCGTGCTGTCGACTATGGTCTTAGGCGCATGCTCCGGCGGATCGGACGATTCAGCACCTGGAACACCCCTCAGCGTGACCACCGTCCCGTTGACCCCTGAATTGCCGTATAGCCTCAAGATCGTCGACGTTTCGGTCACATCGGACGGAGGGTGGGTCGTCTACGTTGCGTACACCGGCGGCAAAAGTAGGTTATTCAGCGTCCCTCTTTCAGGAGGGGAACCTGTTGAATTGACCGTAGATGTGCCCAGAGACATGGATATCGACACATATCCGATCCGTCTCGTCGGCGGCGGAGAATGGGTGGTGTTCGGGGCTTCCGTAGCGTACGACGAGCACTTCTTGTTCTCGGTCCCTGTTCAAGGGGGGCCTCTCGTTCTATTAGACGAAGACCCGTTCTACTGGCTGTCGGCGAGCCGCGATTTTCACTCTTTCGAGGTTTCCCCGGACGGGAGCCGGGCTATCTATAATACGGAAGAGACCTTTGACATTCGAAGCGTGCCTGTTGCTGATGGCCCGATCCTGACCCTGAACGACCTGCCGCCGCAGGCGCACTTCATCATCAGCCCAACCAGCGACCGGGTAGTCTACCAGGGCAGATATGATAAGGAAACCCTCGACTCTTTTTTCAGCGTCCCCATCGCCGGTGGGGAGCCGGTACTCCTGGTATCCCATGTTTCGCGCCATCCTTTATATTCCGGTTACTACTTCACGGGGGACGGAAACTGGTTTATGTTCGCGGAATACTACGAACAAGGCCACAGAGTACGCAGCGTTCCGGTTGAGGGCGGACCTGCGGTCGTGTTGGCTACGAGTGTCGAGGAGATCTATCCGATGTCAAGCCCCGACGGGCAGTGGGTTGCTTTCAACTCCAAAGAGACTGATCAGAGCCCCTGGCGGCTTTTTATCGTTCGCCCCGACGGCAGCGATTTGCGCCGGATCGGCGAAGCGTTGGAAGGATCGTTCAGCATCCG
>JACQYL010000029.1:67852-90336 GCA_016208165.1 Deltaproteobacteria bacterium | reverse complement strand
GTATTCAACATAACGGGAGAGCTGACCGGCCGTTTCGCCGGTGAAACCGACTTTGCGTTTTCCTTGGACGACGGCCGGATCATCCCTCTGGACTATCCGTCGCATGACGCGGGTGTCAAGGCGCCGGACAGCATCCGGATGAGCCCCGTTTCGACGCATATGCTGGCTGGATTCACCCATTCTCCCACGCAGGAGAAAGTATTCTATACTGTGCCCTTGACGGGCGAGCCTCCAACTTTAGTTTCCACATCAGACGAAGCGATATTCAGTCCCGACGGGCGGTACGTCCTGTGCTCCACCGGCGTACTTGTTCCGGTAGACGGCGGTCCCGAGGTGGACATTACGGAGAGCGTTTCCGCCGACCTCTATTGGCCGGATGACAATCCCAATTTTATTATCGGGCCGGATGGCCGCCCCGAGGTCGTGTGGATCGACAGAGCAGAAAACCCGGACGATTTCAGCGTGATTTATGCCACCACGCTTACCGGGGGACCCTATGGGGCGCATCAATAAGGAGGGGAAAATGGGGACGGTGGTGAATTTGCGCGTTTCTCTGTTTCATCACGCATGACATGGAAACCTCATGCCACGAACAGAACGTATTCATCCGCCGGGGGCGTTGCATCCCATCATCCGCCGGGGGATCGAACGGCGCAACATCTTCCGTGACGGTACCGACAGAAACCGGTTTGTCAACAAGCGTCGACGGGTGGGGTGCTTTGAAAGCCATGCGGAAAATGTGGATCCATTTGAAAGGCGATGAACGAATTCGGGTATCGGCGATTTTCTGGAAGAGGTGTTGGACCATGTTCCGAGCGGATGGATCGCCGATACCGTCTCCGGGAAAACCGGATTGTCCGTTGAAGATAGAAACGCGCAAAACCAACCCCGTCCCCCTTTACATAAGGACCGGGACGGGTGTTGGCCGGTTTCTCACGGAGTCCATAGGTCGCACGTGCACGCGCCCTGATCGGTCTTATAGCTGTTCGGAATTTATCGATATCCGGAAGCGAAGTGGCGCGTCGTCTGAATGTAGACCGTTCGGCCATCTGCCGTATGGTGAAGAGGGCGGAGGAGCATGAAAAGTTGATCGCAGCCGGAGGAGGCGTTCGGGAACCGCTTTGGACCGAAATAAGTCAACAATGAAATGGCGTGTCGTTATGAATTTGGAACTGTGACGTGAATGACAATACTCAAATACGAGACACGCCAGATGCTGTTCGGTTGCGCGCGCTCCCTTCACAACTCAATTGGCTAAACGCGCTCAACAACGAGCCCGCCAACGGGGTTTACGAGTACCAGTTCTATTCGGACGCGCACATCACCGGTGAATTCACATCCGAATTATGTCCCTACAGCTTTCTCAATACAGTGCCAATGCCTGCGCCGGGAATCGTAACCGCTCCAATTATTCTACGTTTGGTCGACCACCTTCTTGAACATCGACCAGACATGTCAATAAAGGACGAGACGCTTTATCACGGCGGGACGATGATTGATGAACTTGCGGCGTTGACTTCACTGAGCGTCGGTGCCCGAATTATGGCGGGCGGCGTGTCGCGGCGATTTGAACCCAATAAGGATCCATTGGGACGTCCCTGCGCATGGGACTACAAACCAGCTCCATTCCTTCGTGTAGGGCTCGGGCGCTATGTTCTTCCTTCCGTCGCTGGGACTCATTCACTCGACGCCCTCGAGATGCTAATGTCAATCCCCAAGATCCCAGCGGAGAGGTATGTGAGCCTCATTCGTTCCTGCATTGCATATCAGAACGCTCTTTGGGCCACAGAATCGGAGCCCCATCTGGCTTGGTTGTTGTTCGTATCTGCTCTTGAGACCGCAGCAAACGACGCCTTTATGCCGGATGCATCTCCAGCCGAGCGCCTCAGAGATGCGAAACCAGAATTGGAAACCGTTCTTAACGAAGCCGGTGGCCATCAATTAGTCGAGAAGGTTGCTGAATTGATTGCCCCTTCTTTGGGTGCCACTAAGAAATTCTTGGACTTCACCCTAAAATTCAGGCCGAATGAGCCTACTGATCGTCCGAATCAAGACTTGCTACGTATAAAATGGTCAAAGGCCAACCTCAAACAGACCCTCAGTAAGGTCTACGATTATCGATCTCGCTCATTACACGGTGGCTTAGCGTTCCCTGCTCCAATGTACGATCCGCCATTTTATCTTGATAACAAAGCAAAGCCTTCGGAGGTTCCGCTTACTGGCGGCGCATCACACTCACGCGGCGGTACGTGGCTGCCTGCGGATATGCCAATTAATCTGCATTGTTTTCATTATATTACACGTGGGACCCTGCTTAATTGGTGGCGAAGTTTGGCGCAGGATGGATAAGAATCACATCAATCGCACACCGATAAAGCGTCGCGTCCATTATGCGGATGTTAAACTACGAAAATCATAAACAGGTAATGGCATGATAACAATGGGGGAAAAGAGGGACGTGGGCGAAAAGAGGGACGGTGTTGAATTTACGCGTTTCTCTGTTTCATCATCCGTGATATGGAAACCTCATGCCACGAACAGAACGCAGTAATCCGCCGGGGGCGTTGCATGACATCATCTGCCGGGGGATGGCACGACGCAACATCTTCCGTGACGATACCGACAGAAACCGGTTTGTTAAGAAGCGTCGGCGGGTGGGGCGTTTTGAAATCCATGCGGAAAATGTGGATTCATTTGAAAGGCGATGAACCAATTCCGGGTACCGGCGATTTTCTGGAAGAGGTGTTGGACCCTGTTCCGAGCGGATGGATCGCCGATACCGTCTCCGGGAAAACTGGATTGTCCGTTGAAGATAGAAACGCGCAAAATCAACCCCGTACCCCTTTACGTCTTTGGATCTCGAACGAAATAGGAGCGTACCCGGCTATTGGCAGCCGTCTCCAACGCTGGCGAAAAAGATGCCCTTACAGAAGTCACAGGCGGACAGGGCCTCCTTGTTCAGGGAACAACAGCATGAATAACGGGCCGTTCTGTAGGGGCGGTTCGCCCTTCGACGGGGCTCAGGATCTACGACGAACCGCCCCTGCAACGGAAATCGATGCGACATAGCCGCCGATCCATCCGATTGCACGGATACGATTATTCGCGGGCCGGGGTGTATTTTGTGACCATTTGCGCCTGGAACCGGGAATGTCTGTTCGGGGACGCCGTGGACGGGAAAATGATCTTGAACGATTTCGGACAAAAGGTTGCAGAATCGTGGGAATGGCTGGCGACGCGACACGGTTATGTGAAATTGGATGAATATACGATCATGCCCAATCATTTGCATGGGATTATCGTTATTACCGACGTTGTTGAGGGCGGTTCGCGAACCGCCCCTACGGAAAAACACAAACCCATCGGTCGGTTGGTCGGCGCCTTCAAAACGATGTCCTCAAAGGGCATCAACCATCTGCGCAACACCCCCGGCCTCAAGATATGGCAGCGCAATTATTATGAACACATCATCCGCAACGACGACGAATTAAACCGCATCCGGGAATATATCGCCAATAACCCTGCCCAATGGGAAACGGATAGGGAAAATCCGAATGTTGTCGCGTGAAAAAGAGGGACGGTGTTGAATTTGCGCGTTTCTCTGTTTCATCATCCGTGATATGGAAACCTCCTGCCACGAACAGAACGCATTAATCCGCCGGGGGCGTTGCATCACATCATCCGCCGGGGGATCGCACGGCCCAACATCTTCCGTGACGATACCGACAGAAGCTGGTTTGTTAAGAAGCGTCGGCGGGTGGACGTTTTGAAATCCATGCGGAAAATGTGGATCCATTTGAAAGGCGAGGAACGACTTTCGGGCACCGGCGATTTTCTGGAAGAGGTGTTGGACCATGTTCCCGATCGGATGGATCGCCGATACCGTGTCCGGGAAAACCGGATTGTCCATTGAGGATAGAAACGCGCAAAATCAACCCCGTGCCCTATCCCACTGTGGCCTCGGAAGGCGGGAAGAAAGGCCAAAGTGCGGACGAAACAGGTATGATGCCGCCCGATTCAACGTGACGCCACGCAAAGAGGAATCTTTTTCTGTTGACGTATTACCTAAACCGTAATACCATACGCGCATGATCAAGTCCTTTGCCTGCAGAGACACGGAGAGGCTTTTTAACGACGAACCCCTTCGGCGTTTCCAGTCCTTCGAGCGACAGGCACGAAAACGGCTGATGGTTCTAAACGCCGCTCCAAGTTTGGACGCTTTGTTACGGAATCCAGGAAACATGTTTCACGCTCTCGGAGGCGACAGGAAAGGACAATACGCCATCAGCATTAACAGGCAATGGCGGATATGTTTTGAATGGCATGAAGGCAATGCCTTCAACGTAGAAATCGTCGATTATCATTGAGGTGCAATAGTGAGTATCAAAGACTTGCTGGATCCCATTACGCCGGGTGAGATCCTACGAGAGGATTTCATGGAACCCTTGGGCATCAGCATAAACCGGTTGTCGCGGGATCTTGCCGTACCACTGAATAGAATCAGTGAGATTGTCAACGGCAAACGGAGCATAACCGCCGATACGGCGCTAAGGCTGGAGCGGTATTTTGGAGTTGAGGCCCAGTTTTGGTTGAATCTGCAATCTGAGTTCGATTTGAGGTTGATCAAACGCAAGATTGGGAATGACATTGAACAGCGAATTATCCCAGTAAATAGAGCAAGAAAACCAGCGTCTCAACTAGAACCAAATTCCGGCGCATAACGTCGGGCCGGCTAAGGACGCGTGAGAAAATCGACCGCGCACCTTTCAGGCATTGCGTAAGCCGCCTGCAACATCTCGTACCCGCCCATCCTGCCCTCTAAGTCACCCATTCTGCTATCGGGGTGGCCAATTCGAAAGTTTGAAAGCGTACACGTTATCTCACGAAACAGCGAGAAACGATTCCTCCGGTTTTGTCGTTATTTCCCCTACAACGGTCTTTTTCGTCGGATCGTCAGCCGTGTCAAAAGCCGGTAAACGGGACCTCTCGGCGGACATTGAAAAGGGACCCACGCCCGGGGATCATCATGACCGCCCAAACCTGCTCTTATATAGCCTGAAACCTGAAATCTCTGAATGGCGTTGAACAGGTGGGTTTCGTCTTCAGCTTTGCCCTTTCAGAGCGGCAAAGCGAGACCATCGAGGATGGACGCCCATATCGCTTCCTTGCCTTCCCCGGTGATGGCGGAGAAGGCGACGGGTTTTGGCGCGGTTTCACCCAGGGAGCGCTCCAGTTCTAGTAAACGGGGTAGCTGCTTGGTCTTGCGTATCTTGTCGATTTTGGTGGCCACCAGTATGGTCTTGAAGTCGGATCCCTGCAAGTTGCGGATCAAGTCCAGGTCGTCGGGCCTCGGATCCCGGCGCGCGTCCAGGATGAAGACCACGCCTTTCAAGTTCGGCCTCTTGGCCAGGTAATCTCCCACCATCTTTTGCCAGCCCTGTTGGACCGACTTCGCCACTTTGGCGAAACCGTAGCCGGGTAAGTCCACCAGACACAGCCGATCGTTTACCACAAAGAAGTTCAAAAGCTGGGTGCGCCCGGGAGTGGAGCTGGTGCGAACCAACTTTTTCCGGTTGACCAGCACATTGATCAGAGAGGACTTACCCACATTGGATCGACCGGCAAAGGCGATCTCGGGGAGGTCATGCTCCGGGTAATGCCGGCCGGAGGCCGCGCTTTTCAAAAATTCCGCTTTCCGGACTTGCATCCCGGACCTGCCTTTTCCCCGGAACCCGCTTACCGACTCATATTACCGGGAGCGCAAAATAGGTTAAGCAAACACGTTGGGTTACGCTCGCTTCACTCGCTAACCCAACCTACTTTGGCTGGGTCTCGCTTACCGACGCTCAAGATACGTCTCGATCCGATCCATGGCCTTGCGAATGTTCTCGAGGGAATTGGCATAGGAAAAGCGTATATAACCTTCGGCGTTGGAACCGAAATCGATACCAGGGGTAACTCCTACATGCGCCTTTTCCAAAATATCGAATGCCAGCCGATAGGAGTTGTTGTCTATATGGCGGGCGTTTGCAAGCACATAGAAGGCCCCGGTGGGCTCCACGGCGATGCCGAAACCAAGCTCGCGAAGACGTTGAATCATGAATTTCCGGCGCTGATTGTAGATTTCCTTCATCCGGCGGACGTCTTCTCCGGCTTCACGAAGGGCCGAAATTCCGGCCCATTGAACGAACGCATTGGCGGAAATAAAGAAGTTCTGCTGGATTTTCTGCATGGGTCTGATAAATGCTTCCGGAGCAATAATATATCCCAGTCGCCACCCGGTCATGGCGTACAGTTTGGAAAAGCCGTTCAGAACAAAAGCGTGGTCCGTGAATTCTAGAATCGAGTGCTCTTTACCTTCGTAGACCAACCCGTGATAGATCTCGTCGGAGATGACGTAAAAGCCGAGCCCCGCCACTTTTTTGAGCCGCTCCTCGGACAACAGGTTCCCCGTGGGATTCGAGGGGGAGTTCACGACAATGGCTTTGGTCCTGGAGGTTATCCGCTCCCTGATGGCGGAGGACCGGTACTGGAACCCGTCCTCTTCATTGACGTCAACAAAGACCGGGTTGGCGTTGAGATATCGGATGAAGTTCGGATAGCAGGCGTAGTAGGGATTGGAGATGATGACCTCATCGCCTTCTTCCAGCAGCGCTGAAAACATCAGCAGCATGGCCGGCGAAGTCCCGGAGGTGACGAGGACCCTATCCGCCGGGAACGATACGCCGTATTGCTCCCGATAGTGCTCGGCAATGGCTTCCCGGAGTTCCACCAGGCCCAGGGAATGGGTATAGTGCGTCTGGTTTCGATCGATGGCTCGGCATGCGGCTTCCTTGATGCAAGCGGGCGTGTCGAAATCAGGCTCTCCGACCTCGAGATGTATCACGTCTACGCCCGCGCGTTCCATGGCATGGGCGCGCTCGAGCACGTCCATAACGATGAATGGTGGTATATCCTGTGCGCGTTTCGAGATCATTTCTTAGATTACCTTGTTCAAAGGGTATTCGATAATGCCTTCCGCTCCCAGCCGCAAGAGATCGGGGATGAGGTCCCTTACCACGATCTTGGAAACCACGGTTTCGACGGAAAGCCACTCGCTGTTGTGCAAATGCGCCACCGTGGGGGCATTAAGGCTGGGTAGAATGTCCACGATGCCGGCCAATTTATCCTTGTGCACGTTCATTTTCAGACCCACCATCTGCTCGGCCAGAAGCGCGCCCTGCATAAGCCGGGCGATCTGTTGAATCTTATCCCGTTTCCAATCCTGCTTCCAGCTTTCCAGGTTGGCGATGAGTTGCGTGTTGGATTGCATCAGTTCGTGTATGATTCTCAGGCCATGCGCCTTGATGGTGCTCCCCGTTTCCGTCACCTCGACGATGGCGTCCGCCAGTCCGGAAACCACCTTGGCCTCCGTGGCGCCCCAGGAAAATTCCACTTTTACATCGATATTTCGGCTATGGAAATATCTTTTCGTGAAATTCAGCAGCTCCGTCGCGATCTTTTTCCCCCGGCAATCCTCGATGGTGCGGATGTCCGAATCATAGGGCACGGCCAGAACCCAGCGGGCCGGCCGCTGGCTCACTTTCGAGTAAAACAGGTCCGACACCACCTGCACTTGAGAATCGTTTTCGAGTATCCAGTCTTTTCCGGTCAGGCCCGCGTCCAGGGTGCCGTTTTCCACATAACGACTCATCTCCTGTGCCCGGCAGATGGAGCAGGTAATGGTCTCGTCGTTGATTTCGGGGAAATAACTCCGCCCGTTTACATTGATCTTCCAGCCGCATTTTCGAAAAATTTCAACCGTAGCGTCTTGCAGGCTTCCTTTGGGAATCCCTAACCTGAGTATGTTCATTTCTTGTATACCTCCGCGGGATCGAATACTTTTTCGCCCGTTTCCTTGAGACCTTGTTCCGTGACTATATTGAAAAAACAGCTGCGATGGCCGGTATGGCACGCGGCTCCTCCTACCTGTTCGACTTTAAACAGCACCGTGTCGCGATCGCAGTCCACGCGGATTTCCTTCACTTTCTGCACGTGACCGGAAGTGCCGCCCTTGTGCCATAGCTCCTGGCGGCTTCTGCTCCAGTAGTGCACCTCGCCCGTCTCGATCGTGCGTTCCCATGAAGCACGATTGATATAGGCGAGCATCAATACCTCGCCGGTTTGGTAATCCTGGGCGATGGCGGGAATGAGCCCGGTTCCTTTTTCGAAGTCCAGCATGCGCTTCGGTCTCCTCGGGTATGGCGGTTCGTAAAAAATGAAATGACAGGGTCAACTGTCTTTAGCGTGCTTGCCCGCCAGTTGTCCGCAAGCGGCCATGATATCCTGACCTTTGCTCTTTCTCACGATGGCGGTAAAATGGTTGCGAATCAGAATCGCCTGAAACCCTTCCACCGTCCCCGGCTCCGGCGATCGAAACGAGCAGCCGGCATGCTCGTTCAGCGGTATCAGGTTGATCTTCGATTGACCGGGATGGAGCAAACGAACGAGGTTCTCGGCGTCGCGCGTCGAGTCGTTCACGCCTTCGATGAGTATATATTCATACGTGATGCGGCGACCTCGTTTCAAAGGATATCGGCGGCAGGCGTCCAGGAGTGTACTCAGCGGGTACTTCCGGTTGATCGGCATCAGAGCGGAGCGGGTTTCATCGTCGGCTGCGTTCAAAGACACGGCCAGCCCCACGTTCACACGATTCCCCAGTGGTAAAATACGATGCGCAATTCCGGAAGTGGACACGGTCACGTGTCTCTGACTGAAGGCCAACCCTCTGTTGTCCATAACCACATCCAGCGCCCGAACGGTATTCTCGTAGTTGAGCAGAGGTTCTCCCATGCCCATGAAGACCAGATTGGTCAGATTCTCTCCAGGATCCAGCCGGCGTTTCACCGCCAGTATTTGATTGACGATTTCGGCGGAACCCAAATCCCGCTTGAAGCCGGCCCCGCCGGTCAGGCAGAAGGCGCAACCCATGGCGCAGCCGACTTGCGTGGAAACACACAACGTCATATGGTCGCGCTCCTGGATCAGCACGGTTTCAATGAACTCCCCGTCATCCAACCGGAATAGGAATTTTCTCGTACCATCCTTGGACTTCTGGATCTCGAAAGGTTCCAAGCGGCTGATGCGTGCTTCCTGCTTCAACTTTTCCCGGAAGGCTTTCGGAATGTCCGTCATGGCATCCGGATCGTCCTGTTCCTTGCAGTACATCCATTTCATGAGCTGGTGCGCACGATAGCGGGGTTCGCCGTTGGCGGCGGCCCAGGTTTCCAGCTCCGGAAACGTCATATTCTTTAAATCGGGCATCATTGGGGTGTGTCTGTGTCTTTACTGTTAAATTTTTTAGTATAGCCATGCGCCGCGGTGTTTTCAAGCTTTTTGGCAAATGCGGACCGTCACCGGTGCGTTCCGGACGATTCCCGCCTGAAAACACGCCGGCCTCCGCTCCGGACTCACCGAGCGCCAACCATTGACATATCGAGGACCCCGCCGTATCATCGCGTCATGACCTATTCAGAAGAGACGGACACGCTGCTCATCAAACGCTTTCGAAACGGAGACAAGCGTGCGTTCGATGACCTGCTGAAACGCTACGAACAGAGCATCTACAATTTCGGCTTGAAAATGTGCCGTCGGCCCGAGGATGCGGAAGATTTGCTTCAGGAGACCTTCCTGAACGCCCTGCGATACTTGGACCGTTTCCGGGGTGAGGCGGCTTTCAAGAACTGGCTGTTTAGAATCGCCACATCGGTTTGCATCAAGAAGCGTCGCAAGAAGAAGCACGAACCCGAGCTGGAACTGTCATGGGAAGAATTGCTTCCCGACGATCACCCGCAACCGGAAGATCGTCCAATGTGGTTGTCCACTCCTATCGAGCAATTGCTGAATCAAGAGCTGAGGGACATCCTCAACGGGGCCATAAAACAACTACCTCCCAAGTATAAAATAGTGCTGGTCCTGCGGGATATCGAGCAGTTTTCCACCAAGGAAGTGGCCGGGATGTTGTCCATCATGCCGTCCACGGTAAAAGTGCGCCTCCATCGCGCCCGTTTGTTTGTCCGTAATCGCATCAAAGGATACTATGAGGAAATGGGTCATGCAGCCTGACTGCTTGGAGATGTATCGTAGGATGAGTGACTACTTGGATCGGGAATGTGACGAGGTCACTCTGGCGCACATCGAGCGCCATTTGAAGGAATGCAAAGCCTGTGGGGATTGCCTGGATTCTATTCGGAAAACCATCGAACTGGCCCGGGTTCTTCCTGACGAACCGATTCCCGATACTGTCCGGAACTCCCTCAGAAGGGTGCTCCAAGAATGCAGGAAACGAGGCTGAGGTTGCTTTCGAGGGACCTTGGATGTGTCGGATGCGGATGATGCACGGGTGTGCGAACATCGGGGAAAAGCATATCGAACCGTTGAAGACCTATGACATGCGGAGAATGCTTGGTGCTTGTGCGTTCGCTCGGGTGTTCGCCCTCGTTGTGCTTGCCGCCACGCCGTTTTCGTCATCGTGCGGATTTCTGCAACAGGCGGTGTCGGAAGAATGGAAATGGACCCGTCCGTCGCCCTACTTACAGGCATACGATAAATGGACCCGAGAGGGAAGGGTGTATGCCGGTTTGAGCACCGAAATGGCCGTGCAAGCCACCCTGATGAGTCCCGACTTCAGAAAAGCTCTCATCGCAAAGAGGAGCCGCGACTTTCTGTATCCGCCGGCTGAGGAGAAACGGTTATTGGAGACTGAAAGGATCGAGTCCCAAAGGGTTCTCGATTTCACCGTGTTTGTCTTCACGCCGGAAACTAAATTCAGCGAGTTGAGACCGGGCAAATCCATCTGGCGGATCCATCTGGAAAACCGGGCAGGACAAAGGTTGAAGCCCGCCCGTATCGAGAAATTGCCATGCGAATACGACGTGCTGATGCGGGATTATCCCCGGATAAACCGTTGGGCGTTTCCCTACCGTGTCCGATTCGAGGCCCCGGACACGGGTGGACTTGCTTTCATTTCCACCCCCGGGGAATCGCTGACACTCTGGGTTACCGGCTGCCTCGGAACGGCTCGGATGAGCTGGGATTGCGACTGGGTTTGGCCGCCGGGATGATTCGGGGAGTTCGGGTTTCTCTCCCAACACCATCGGATGCCACTGAGAACCGCGACTGAGGCCGACACTGGATAAGTCGCCAGGTGAATCCACTTAGCCCGCGCTTTTACCTTCACTCCTTTGAGGCGGCGGGTTTGGGTCGTTTGAGCTTCATCCCACCTGGCATACCGGAATTCCCGATCCGGGAAGTCGCTTGTGTTGGTGGAAGGAAACGGCGCCGGCATCGGGGACGTTCGGTGCATTCCTTGGATTTATATAGCACAATGTGGTATGCTCCGATCCTGCCATCGCATCTGTGTTCAACTGTACCTGCAAGGGATCGATCATGGACAGCGAAGAATTCAAACAATGCCGCAAAAAACTGGGCAAAACCCAGACACAGTTGGCCCAACTGCTGGGTGCTTCTCTAAAGGCCATTCAGAGCTACGACCAGGGCTGGCGAAGAGTCCCCGGCCACATCGAACGGCAACTGCTTTTCTTGATTTCGAGGAAGAAGGCCGGTCGGGAAAGAATCTCCTGCTGGCATATCAGGAACTGCCCTCCCGAAAGAAGAATCAAGTGCCCCGCCTGGGAATTTCATTCCGATGACCTATGCTGTTTCGTCAATGGAACCATGTGCAAGGGGAAAACCTACAAAAACTGGGAACAAAAGATGAAGGTCTGCAAGGGGATATGGGGGATTCGCCCTCCGGCGGATTTCGCATCTTCTCCCCTGGCGAGTGGTCACAAATGAGGAACACCGGGACAAGGGTGGCCGTGGGGCTCAGCGGAGGGGTCGACTCTTCGGTTGCAGCAGCGCTGCTGCCACGGGAGGGATATGATGTCCTAGGTCTTACCATGGAAATATTCGACGGCGCCGGTGCGCCCGGCGGCGGGGAAAGACATTCCTGCTACGGAGCCGGGGAAAAGGAGGATGTCGAGTCCGCGTCAACCATCTGTGAACAGCTCCGAATTCCCTTCCATACGATCGATCTGCGAAAGGAATATAGAGAGCATGTGATCGACTACTTCAAGAAAGAGTATCTGGCGGGCAGAACGCCGAATCCGTGCGTCGTGTGCAACCGGGAGTTGAAGTTCGGATTTTTGCTTAGAAAAGCGGAAGAGAGCGGAGTGGACTTCGACTATTTCGCGACCGGCCACTACGCAAGGCTGGTACACAAAGGCGGGCGTTTTCTTCTGAAGAAGTCGGCAGACCCATTGAAGGATCAGACTTATTTTCTCTATACGCTCACCAACGAGCAGCTTTCCCGTACGCTCTTCCCCGTCGGTGCGTATACCAAGCAGGATGTCAAAGAGATCGCCCGGTCCTTGAATTTCCAATCCGTTCACCGTCCCGAAAGCCAAGATTTCATTGCCGGCGATGGGTATTCCTCACTGTTCGGTCAACACGAAGTCAAAATCGGAGATATCGTGGATGAAAAAGGGAACATCCTGGGCCGGCACCGGGGTATCATCTACTATACGGTCGGGCAACGTCGAGGCCTCGGAGTTCCTTTTCACCAACCCCTGTACGTGCTCAAGATCGATGCTGAAAGGAACCGGATCGTTGTGGGGTTGAAAGAGGCTCTGTTTGCGGAAGGCCTTATTGCCACGGACATCCGTCTTTTCGCGGTTGACGAACTGGATCGCCCCTACAAGGTCAAGGCCAAAATCCGGCTGAACCACAAGGAAACGGCTGCCACCGTCGCTCCGTACGAACTAGGTAAGGTCCTGATCCGGTTTGACGAGCCGCAGGCGTCGGTCACTCCGGGCCAATCCGTGGTGCTCTATTCAGACGATCTCGTCTTCGGGGGCGGGATCATTGAACGGGCCCTTCAGGCGTTATGAAGCTTCCGGGATAGACGTTTTGGGGCAGGCCCCGCACTTGAACGATCGAACGGAATCGGATAAAAGGCGGACGTCCCGGTGTCTCAAGATCCTACGTAGCGATCGTAAAGGGCTCGCGCCAGTGAGTGTTCGTCAGTACCGTGAATGATGACCCGCCCATCGGGGAAGACGGAGAACTCGTATCTTTCGGCGCGGAAGCGAATCAGATGAGCGTTGGCCGAGATGATGCTTTCCGGATCCAACCGTTGAGCAACCTGCTCGAGATTCAGTCCCCGGGTCTCCGGAGGTCGCACCTGGACCGCGTCTATCCCGCACATGCTTTCCGTTGACGACCAGCCCCGCCCCCCGAGGAACTCAAACACTCCTTGATGGCAACAAATGCACGTATGGTTGAGGGCGCTCTGGAGATCCGTGACCCGGAAGGATCCCTCCCAGAGGTCGAAAGTGAAGCAGCGGTGAAGGGTTCGTCTTCCGGTTCCCGAGAGGAGCTTCATGGCTTGGGCGGCTGCCAGGGAAGCCACGAAGTTTGGGGTCGGACCGATGATGCCGGCGGTGTCGCAGGTAGGCATGGCTCCGGGTGGGGCAGGGTCCGGAAGGATGCAGCGGAGACAAGGCGTTTTTCCTGGAACGACGGTCATCACGTTCCCGATGGACCCGAGGCACCCGGTCCAGATCCAGGGGATGTCGAGGCTCACCGCTACATCGTTGATCAGATAGCGTGTTACCTGGTTGTCCAGGCCGTCGAGGATCAGATCCACGTCGGACATCAGTTCAATCGCGTTTTGCGGGTTCAGTTCCGTGACAATGCCCTCGATCTCGACGTCGCGGTTCATTGCCTTTAATTTCCGTTCCGCCAGGACAGCCTTGGGGAGCCCGGTCTCCAGGTCCGATTCGTCGTACAGGATCTGGCGATTCAAGTTGCTGAGTTCCAGGAAATCCCGATCGACTATGCGCACCAGGCCGACACCTGCGCGAACGAGAAGAGAGGCGACGGTTCCCCCTGTGGCGCCCGCTCCGGCAACCAATATGCGCGATTTTCGCAGGGCGGCCTGACCGTCGGGTCCGAGCCCGGCGAAGAGTTCCTGTTTACGGTAACGTTGTCCGTTCGATGTCACCTCAGCTCCATGTTCCGGGTCTAAGTAATGGGGGAATAGTTCGTGGGGAGAGGGAAGTCGAGTACGTTTTCGGTTGGATTTGAAATATTAAGATACCACAGTGTGGTATGATCAGTCAAGCGTGACCCGCAACAGTCTCATCGGGCCGTCTATCGGCGCTACTCGAACAGCGGCATGGAAACATCGTTCAGCACGGCGCCGAACGGCCCGCAGATACGAGCCTGCGCCGGCTTTGGCGTCGATTGAACTCGTGCGGATGAGACCTGGTGATGTTTTTGGGCTCGCCGCTCGTAAAGGTTCGAAAAATCATTGAGCGCGGAGCGGCTGAGAAGTATTATGGCCGCAATGCATGGATACCGATTCCCGGCTTCGGTTTCATGACGAAACGATCAAGTGTTACGTTGAGAATGGACATGTATCTTCTTTGCATATTCAACTGGTCGTTTTCATAAGAAATGTGAAACACCGTCCGCATTGGTTTCTGTGATTCGTGCAACGCTCACGACAAGAAGAAGCGCTTGGGAAAGGACCGTTTCGTATGGAGCTTTACGGCGAGGTGAGACAGACGGAGCAAAACACCATTAGCGGAAACCCCCTGTCCTTTTTTATGACGCCGAAGGGCATTGCGGTGATCGGTTCGCTCAAAGAGGAGGGTTGGTTCGGCGGATATATAGTGATTCGAGATCTGCTAAACGGTCCCTATGACGGCGCCATCTTTCCCGTAAATCCGAGCTATCGGGAAGTGCTGGGAATAAAAGCCTACACGAGCGTCACGGCGATGGAAGGTATTCCGGACCTCGCCGTCATTATCCGCGCCAGGAACGCCGTGCCCTCCGTGTTGGAGGAATGCGGTCGCAAAGGGGTCCGGGCGGCCATAGTGGTTTCCGACGGATTCAGTGAACGAGACGATGCAGGGAAGCGGCTCCAGCAGGAGATCATTGCCATCGCCAAGAGATACGGCATGCGTGTGATGGGCCCGAATACCGTGGGAGTAGTCAATACGTGGAGCGGGGTCACCACGGTGCCTTATGAAAGAGGGTATTCGGAAATCCTTCGAGGACATCTGTCCATTATCAGCCAATCAGGTCTTGTGGGTCCCCAGGCTCTCGAACTCGCCGACCTGAACATTGGCATCAGCCGGATCATCGATCTCGGAAATATGTGCGACGTGAACGAAACCGAATGTCTCGAGTATCTGGAACAGGATCCTGAAACTCGGGTGGTTTCCATGTATATCGAGAACATTCGAAATGGGAAGACCTTCATGGACGTCGCGCGGAGAATATCCCGTATCAAACCGGTGCTCTGCCTCAAGTCCGGCCGCTCATCGGAAGGAGCCAGGGCTATGGCTTCGCATACCGGTTCCATGGCAGGCTCCGACAAAGTGTATGAAGCGGCCTTCAGGCAGACGGGGATCCTTCGCATCGATGAATTCAGGGAGCTGTTGACGCTTTCGAAAGCATTCTTGTTTCAACCCCTGCCTCGGGCAAACCGAATCGGGATTGTCAGTATTACCGGAGCCGGAGGCATTATGGCGCTGGATTGCGCCGAGCAGTTCGGCCTCGAGCCGGCGCGGCTGTCTCAAGCCACGGCGAATAAGCTCGAATCCCTTTTCCCCGGTCTCGGGAAAAACCCGGTGGACTTCGGTCCGGCGGCGGCGGTTCTGGGGGATTTCGGTAAGCTTTACTACGAAACCATAAAAGCCCTTATGGAGGACGATGGGGTCGACTCCGTATTCTGCACGCTCTATTCCACTCCTCTGGCGGATCCGTCCTTTTACTATCAACTCTTCGACGATCTTTCGCCTGTGTTGAAGAAGCCGATTACCGCCTGGGCGTACGGGACGTCACAAATTCAGCTCATCGAGCTGAATTCCGTTCTGGAACGGAAGGGCATTCCTCTTTATTTCGAGATCACCCCCTCCATTAAGGCGCTGGGCCTTATGGCTCGTTACGCTGCATGGATCCAAAGGGAAAGGACGACGCGGTGAAATCCGCTCACGTTCAAGCCCGGAGAATACAGTCCCGATTCTCCCTTTTTTTGATGAAACCTTCTGATTGACCATCGTTCAACCATTTCTTACACTCCCGGTACCCTGAGGATGCAATGCGGTATGTTGAGCTTCTATCGGTGGATGGCTATCGGAGTTGGAACCTAACCGGCAACTAGGAAGATTCGAACAGGAGGAAGTTAAATGAACATAGAACCTAACGACTTCAGGGACATCGATCCGGGTCATCGTGTTCTGATGGGACCCGGTCCCAGCGATGTTCCCGCGCGAGTGACTCAGGCTATGAGCGCCCCGTGCATCGGACATCTCGACCCCTATTTCCTCCATATAATGGATGAGACCCAGCGTCTGTTGAGATTTGTATTTCAAACGGAACATCCCTTGACCATTCCTGTTTCGGGAACGGGCAGCGCGGGCATGGAAACCTGCTTTGTGAATCTCGTCGAGCCGGGAGACGAGGTGGTCGTCTGCGTGAACGGTGTGTTTGGCGTACGCATGTGCGACATCGTGGGTCGGCTTGGCGGGAAGCTCATCCGAGTGGATGCGCAGTGGGGCAGGGCCGTGGACCTTGAAGCCGTGCGCCAAGCGATTCGCGGAAGAAACCCCAAGGTTCTGGCGGTGGTGCATGCGGAGACTTCGACCGGTGTATGTAATCCCGTGCGGGAACTCTCCGCTCTGGCGAAGGAAGCAGGCGCCTTGTTTCTTGTGGACACGGTCACCTCCTTGGGAGGCATGGAGGTAAAGGTGGACGATTGGGGCATTGACGCCGTCTACAGCGGCACCCAGAAGTGTCTGTCGTGTCCTCCGGGTCTCGCGCCCATTTCCCTCAGCGCCGCCGCGATGCAAGCCCTTCGGAATCGAAAGACCCCGGTGGTGAGTTGGTACCTCGACATGGGAATGGTTTCCCAGTATTGGGGATCGGATCGAAAGTACCATCATACAGCGCCCATCAACATGATTTACGCCATCCGCGAGGCGTTGCGGATCGTCGCTGAAGAAGGGGTGGAAGCCCGTTTCGCCAGGCACCGGCTAAACCATCGAGCGCTGGTGGCCGGAGTGGAAGCCATGGGTATGTCAATGCTGGCGCCTGAAACGGAACGACTTCCCATGCTGAACGCAGTTCGGATTCCGGAAGGCGCCAACGACGCGAAAGTAAGAGGGGCGTTGCTTCGGACGTTTGGCATCGAAATCGGCGGGGGCTTGGGAGACTTGGCGGGCAAAGTCTGGCGTGTCGGGTTGATGGGCCACGCCTCGCGTTCGAGAAATGTCCTGCTGTTCCTTTCGACTCTCGAAACCGTGCTGAGGGCTCAGGGTGTCAAGGTAAAACCCGGAGGCGTGGAAGCGGCGGCGGAGGTACTCGAGATACAATGATCTCCCCGGATCATTTGAATCGGCTCCGGCGAATCGTCGGAGAACCGTACGTTTCGAGCGGTAGGGCGGACACGGAAGTGTATTCGTACGATGCCTCGCCGGCGTTCCACTCGCCCGGAGCCGTCGTTTTCCCAGCGGAGACCCGGGAGGTTGCAGCAGTCGCACAAATTTGCTCGGAGGCCCGAATCCCCTTTGTGCCCCGGGGCTTCGGGACCAATCTGTCGGGCGGATGTGTGGCTCCGGCGGGCGGCCTGATCGTCTGCCTTTCCAGAATGAACCGTATCCTATCCATTAAGACGGAATCTCGTACCGCCGAACTGCAGCCTGGAGTGACCAATCTCGAACTTCAAAACGCCTTGGCCCCGTTGGGTTTCTTTTATGCTCCCGATCCGGCCAGCCAGAAAGTGGCTACCCTCGGAGGCAACGTCGGCGAAAATTCCGGCGGACCTCGATGTCTAAAGTACGGCGTTACGAAAAACCATGTGCTCGGCTTGGAACTGGTGTTGCCGGACGGCGAAATCGTTCGGGTGGGCGGTGCGGCCCTTGACCCGGCGGGCTATGACATCAGGGGCGCGGTTATAGGCAGCGAGGGGACCTTGGGCATTGTGACGGAAATCATTGTACGAATCCTTCCTTTGCCCGAATCCGTGGTGACCCTGCTGGCCATATACGACGATGTGAGCGCCGCGGCGCGTACGGTGTCCAAGGTCATCGAGGCCGGTATCCTGCCCGCTACCCTCGAGATGATGGACGCGACGGTCATGCGCGCGGTGGAAGAGAGCTATCCCTGCGGATATCCCCTGGATGCCGCCGCGGTTCTGATCATCGAAGTGGACGGTCCGGTTGCCGGCCTGACTGCACAGGCAGGTCACGTGCGGGAGATCTGTATGAAGAACGGCTGCCGCAACGTGCGCCGGGCCAAGGACAATGCGGAGCGCGACCGGCTCTGGGCCGGAAGACGAGGAGCTTTCGGGGCGGTTGCCCGTCTGGCTCCCAATTTCAGCGTGATGGATTGCACGGTTCCGCGTACGCTGCTTCCCGAAGCGCTCTCGCGGGTGGCGGACCTGGCAAAGCGGCACGGACTGGCCGTTGGGAACGTTTTTCATGCGGGGGACGGCAATCTCCATCCTCTGTTGCTCTTCGATTCACGCGATCGGGATCAGTTGCGCCGGGTGCGCCTGGCGGGTTGGGGAATCATGGAAGCGTGCGTGGCTCTGGGTGGAACCATCAGCGGGGAGCACGGCGTCGGAGAGGAGAAAATCGAAGCCATGAGGATGGTTTTCTCCGAGGACGACCTGGACGCCCAGCGGGCCTTGAAGAATGCATTCGATCCCCATCATCTCCTCAATCCACATAAGGTGCTTCCCGAACGTCTCGAAAGGGAGGCCCCACTGGAACCTCCGGGGATTGATCCTCAGGGACGGACCGGATTGGCGCCCGTCGATGCCGGGGAAGCCTGTCGCATGGTTCGGCAGGCCTTCAACAGCCGGGTCTCGCTGGATTGCCGGGGCGCCGGCCGGCACGGGGAATTCGGGAATCCTTCCGTCGGGGCCCTGATTCCGCTCAGCAGCGAGCGAATGTCCGGGGTGGTGGAGTGCGATCCCGACAACCAGTTTATCACCGTGGGCGCAGGGACGTTGCTTTCAGCACTCCAGGAACGCCTCGGAGAGAATAAACAGTGGCTCCCTCTCCGGCCGCCTCACGGAGAACGCCATACAGTAGGAGGCGTGGTGGCTTTGGGTGCTTGCGGGCCCGAGCGATTCCGCTATGGCGCCCCCCGGGATCTGCTATTGGGCCTCCGGTTCGTTTCCGGAACAGGGCGTCTGATTTCCACCGGTGGAAAAGTCATCAAGAATGTTGCCGGATACGAGCTCGGAAGTTTGCTGGTGGGATCCGCAGGGACTCTTGGTTTTATCACCGAGTTGACCTTCAGAGTGTCTCCGCTTCCCGAGACCTGTCTCGCCCTGAGCGCGTGCGGCTCGTTCGAGCGCACGGCCGCTGCTGCGGCCGAACTGTTTTGCTCGAAGCTTGAACCTGCGTTCCTGACGGCGACGCCGGCGGACAATGGGCAAGCCGGCGGCTCCATCGCCTCGAAACAAGGCCTCTCCTGGCGTATCACGGTGGGCTTTGAGGGCTTTAGAGAGACCGTAACCGAGCAGGAGGCTCGATGCTCCGAGCTTTTTGTTGCGCACGAACTGGGGGATCGGGCCACGAAACACCATAAGGCCACGGAAGACGTTCACGCGCCTCTCTGCGACCTCTTGAATCGGAGCGAGTTTCTGCTGAGGGTCGATCTGCCCTCCGACGGGTTGCGCGATTATGTTTCGGCCGCTTTTGAGATCGTGGACATACGGAACGTGCTTGTTGATTTCGGTTGCGGCCGAATCCTGTTCGGCGTCGCCGACCTGTCCGAGCGGCAATGGCGGCGACTTGGCGACCTCGCCGGACAAAGTCGCGGCCATGCGCTGATCGAAAAGGCGACGGACGCGTTCAGGCTGCGAAACGATGTCTTCGGTCCGTTTCGCCCGGAATGGAAAGTGACGCACGCGATCAAGGAAGCGTTGGACCCCGGCGGCATTTTCGCTCCCGGTCGCCTGCCCGGTAGAAAGTAGCTCAAATTCGCACGCAGGGTATTTGCAGGAACCTTTTTGAAGAGTTTTTTCCCCGCAAAGATGTGCCCGCTCCGGTGAAGGCGGTGCGGCAATGCTTAGGAAATTTGAAGGGAGTCTGAGTCCCGCCTCAGGCGGGATTTCTGAAGTTTCCCTCAGAAGAGCTAAATCATTGAGTCTCACCACACATTACGATGAAATTGCCAGGTGCAACCGGTGCGGCTTCTGCCAGGTGGCGTGTCCCATCTTCCGATCCACGGGCCACGAGTCCGGCGTGGCCAGGGGCCGGATCGCGCTTCTGCGCGCCCTCATCGAAGGCCGGGTGGACTGGTCGAAGGAACTCGAGGAGCCGCTTTTCGCATGTCTTCTGTGCGGCGCTTGCACGTCCAACTGCTTTCCCGCCGTAGCCACATCGGACCTTTTGGTTACGGCCCGCCAAGAGTACCTCATTCGGGTGGAACGAAGCCGCCTCCACAAGCTCTTGTTCGATCATTTGCTTCCGTACCCGAAACGATTGCGTCTGGCGGCAAAAGCGGCTGCCTTGGGGAAACGGAGCGGGCTTGCGCACGTGGCCGGGGCTCTGGGACTGTTGAGGATATTCGGCCGCGATTTTGCACGCAGCGAGGAAATCGTGGAAAGCTTTCCGCCGAGCGCTTTCCGTGAAACACATAACCCCGGTGTTCTGAAGGGAAAAGGGGAGGGCCTCCGCATCGGCTACTTTGTGGGATGCGGCATGGATATCATGACGCCCGAAGCGGCCGAAGATACGGTCCATCTGTTGCTGGATATGGGCGGGACGGTGCGAATTCTCGACAACGTCTGCTGCGGCCTGCCGGCCAAGGCGTACGGCGACCTGGAAGCGGCAAGACGTTTGGCGGAGAAAAACCTGGAACGCATCGGCGCCCACGAATTCGACCTGTTGGTTACGGACTGTTCGAGCTGCGCTTCGTCTCTAAAAGCGTATCCGAAACTGTTTCCCGAAACCGATCCCCGTCACTCGACTTCCAAGGACATGGCGTCGCGTGTCCGCGACGTACTCGAGTTGGCGTCTTGCCTCGAACCGCCCACGAAAGCAAAAGAAGGGAAAATCGTGGCGACCTACCACGATCCCTGCCACGCCTCCCGATCCCAAGGGTTGACCCTCGAGCCCCGGCGGATCCTCGAGAGCCTTCCGGGAATCGAGTTCAGGGAGCTGCCCGAAGCGGACTGGTGTTGCGGGGGGGCCGGGTCCTATGCGTTTTCCCATTATGACCTGGCCATGAAGGTGCTGGATCGGAAAATGGACAACGTGGAGAAGACCGGAGCGGAGGTGGTGGTTACGTCCTGTCCCGCGTGCATGGTCCAGCTCGCGTACGGAGCTCGAAAGCGCAACCTGCCCGTGCGAGTGCGACACATCTCGTCGTGTATTGCCGACGCACTCTCCAGATGAGATACTCCATGTGTAGTAGATACGGTGGGTTACGCTCGTTATTCTTGGTAACCTGATCTTGGTTATCGCGGCTGTCGTGCGTTGGCTCCCAGAATCTCGAGATATACCCCCCTGAACCGTTTTCCGATGACTTCCCAGTCAAAACGCTCCGTGACGTATTTTCGGCCCTGAAGGCCCATCTCGGACCGCACTTCCGGATGTCGAATCAGGTGCAGAACGGCGTCCCGAATGGCCGGCGAATCTTTTTCAGGAATCAGAAGCCCGGTCTTTCCGTGGATCACCACGTCTCTGATCCCCCCCACATTCGTGGCTACCACGGCGCAGCCCGAGGCGGCCGCTTCGGCGAGCGTGAGCCCGAATCCTTCGGTATCGCCGCCCGCCGCGACGATGGACGGTCCCACGAAGACATCCGCTGCCGCGTAATAATCCGAGAGCCGGCTGTGATCGACAAATCCCGTCATGCGGACGTGTCTTTCAATGCCTAGCCGCCGCACACGATCCCGTATCATGTGTTCAAGATGGCCTCCGCCTACCAGGACGAACAGGGTGTCGGGCGCCTCCGCGATCACTTCGGGAACCGCCTCGATAAGATATGAGACTCCTTTCTTTTCCACCAGCCTTCCCACAAACAGTACGACAGGACCTTGATGGCCGAAAAGACGCTTCTTGAGACCGGTTCTCGAATCCGAGGGAAGGAATCTTGCGGCATCGAATCCCATGGAAATCGTGGTCAATGGCGCCCGACGCCAAAGATCGTTGCGAATGGATTCGCCCAACGACGAGCTGACGGGGACCACCCGGTCCGCCGTTTTCACGGTAAACCGGTTCATTCCGACGAACGGTTCGGTTCGGAGTCCGTACACATCTCCTCCATGCACCGAACAGATCACCCGGATGGAAGGATTGAACCAGTGCTTGTACAGACACGCTAGGAATCCTTGGGGAAAGAGCCAGTGGGCGTGAACGAGATCGATCCTGCATTGCCGAACCATCCTGTGAAGATGCACGATTTGCGAGAGG